>JBDTVD010000121.1:0-9824 GCA_040007375.1 Bacteroidota bacterium
CCACCATTTTCTTTAATCCTGTCTTTCATCTGCACTGCTTCTGTAAAGGGAACACGTGGATCATTTTGTCCCTGCACTATATATAATGGCTTTTTGATTTTATCAGTATGATTAAGCGGAGATATCTTTTCAAAGAATGCAGCCATGTCAGAATCTCTTTCATCTCCATACTCCACTCTTCGCAAATCTCTTCTATATGATTCCGTATTTTTTAAAAATGTATTGAAATTAGAAATGCCAACAACATCAAGCGCACATCGTATCTGATCATTATAAGTAGTTGCAACGGCAAGTGTCATAAACCCTCCATAGCTACCACCTGTAACCATCACTCTTTCCTTATCCAATGATGGCTGTAGTGCAATCCAGTCGAACAATGCACCAATATCTTTCACTGATTCTTCGCGCTTCATTCCATTATCAAGATCAGTAAATGTTTTACCGTAACCTGTAGAACCTCTAACATTTGGAAAGATGATGGAAACACCCAATTCATTCAGATAATAATTGGAACGTCCTATGAAAACCGGACGTGATTGTCCTTCCGGTCCACCGTGTATATTAATAATAACAGGACGTTTGCCTGTAAACTTTGAAGATGCTTTATATAAATAACCTGAAATCATTTTTCCATCAAACGATTTCCATGTGATAAGTTCCGGTGCACTTAAAGAGGATACATCCATTCCTCCTGTTTCACTTTCTGTCCAGCGCAGGAAAGATTTAGTTGCAATAATGTATTCATAAACATCGGATGATGAATTATACGTTGCAGCAGTGATACCTAAAGATTTTCCATCCTTTGTAAACTGTATTCCTCCAATTGTTCCTGAAGGTAATCCTTCAACAGGAGTAAATTTATTATCTGCAGTGGTAAGCATATATAATTTCGACAATCCATTTTCATTGGTAACGAAAGCCAGTTTTGATTTATCATCTGAAAGAGTAATGCCTTCCACATCCCAGGGAATAGAAGAGGTAATGTACTCCGGTTTCTTTATTGTAAAATCATAATAAGCCAGTCTTCTAAATTCATTATCCTTTGAAGTGCTGATATAAATGCCTTTATCATCTTTTGAAAAAGCCACTGGATTAAATACTGTTCGTTCATCTTTCTCCGGAAGTAACCTTGTTTTCATTCCTGTATTTATATCAAGCATATAAATGCGTGTTTCATTTATAGAAATCATTTCCTGGATCAATAATTTCGTATCATCTTTCGACCAGTCAGCAATACTCCATCCGCCGCCACTATTTTCAACAACCTTTTTTTCTGCAACTGCATTCAGAGGATCCATTATATATATATCCCTGTCCTGGCCATTTCTCCTGGTTGACCAATATGCAATCCTGTCCTTCTTATTACTCCAGTTGATACCACCATTTTGCGAACGTTTACCATCCGTTAACAAAGTTGATTTTCCGGAAGACACATCATAACGATATATCTGCGCAAACTCATTTCCACCATTGTCACGTTGAAACAAAAAGTAATCTCCTTTTATTGGTTCAAACGTTGCAGAACTTACAGCATCTTCAAAAAAAGTTATTTGTTTACGGTCGCCGCCGGGAAATTTTACATAATGCAGTTGATTGCTGTTTGCAAAACGGGTAGTGATCAGCATTTCTTTTTTCACTGGATGCCAGTCAACAAATGATGCTGCACGTGCTTCCGTAAAATCTTTCACTTCCCCAACCAAAGAAGCTGGCAGGAGTGGTATATTCTCCGTTACCAGATTATCAGGTACTTCAATCATTGTCTGTTGAGCGGAAAGAGATTTAGCAATCAGCACACTTAAAAACAGGAGAACATTTCTTTTCATAAGGATTATGATATTCCACGAAACTAGGAATTAAAATAATCAGAAGGTATTCAAGAGAGATGATTCGCTCTGTATAAGAATGGAAAACTCCCTTTTTAATTTAAAAAATCAATAGTAAGGCAAAAGCCAATTATTATTTTCTCCTATTGAATAACTACCTTTTTAAAAATCCGTTCGGAATTACCAGTTATTACAATTACAAAATATACCCCTGGTTTAAGATTTTCATTTTTAATTTCAAAGGAAGAAATTCCATCTTTAAGAATAACAGATTTAATATAATGCTGTCTTCCCAACAGATCATCAATGAGTATTACTGCTTCTTCGTTTTTACTTCCGGTAATGTTTACGTGAATATTTGTATTGCGTGCAGGATTAGGATACACTTCCATACTTAATGCATTTTCTATATTATTATTCACTGCAACCCATGTGGAAAATTCCTCATTGCCATTATAGTCAGTTTGTTTTAAACGGTAGTAGGATATTCCACTGAAGGGCTTTGCATCAATCATGGAATAAGATTTAAAAGTATGTGAGTTGCCGGCTCCTGCCTGAATGCCTACACTTTCATATGTATGCCAGTCATTTGTTTTTTCAACAGTAAAATAATTATTATTCATTTCACTGAGAGTAGCCCATGAACATATTACGTTTGGAGAAGTATTTATATCAGCCAGTTGAGCATTAAAATACTGCAATTCTACCGGCAGCGGAAAACTGCATTGAAAAATATTTAATGCAAAGCCATCCCTTGCTCCACCGTGATGAAGAGTATATATAGAAGGGCATGCATTTATATTACCGAATGAATTACCATCAAAAGATCCACCCATGTAAATGGCAGTAATGGGTAACGGGCATGCAATATTGTTTAATGAAAATCCATCGTATGATCCACCTTTATAAACAGAAGGAACAGATAAACATGCAACAGAATTATTCAGTGCAAAACCATCATATGATCCTCCACTGAAAATAATTGTAACGGGTGGTGCACATGCTAATTTATGCAGTACAAATCCATCATATGATCCTCCGGTGAAAATGTTTGGTGATAGAGCACAGGATATTTTATTTATACCAAATCCATCGTATGATCCTCCTTTAAAAATTAATAGTGGTGATGCACATGCAAGGCTGCTTAACGCTGATCCATCATACGATCCTCCTTTATAAAAAGTTGATATTGGAGGAGCACATGCTATATTATTTATTACTGATCCATCATAAGATCCTCCTTTAAATATTGTAACAGCTGTAGCACATGCAATGTTATTCAATGAAAATCCATCGTACGATCCTCCTTTATAGAAAGACGTAACGGGTGGAATACAAGTTATACTGTTTACTGCTGAACCATCACGGGGACCACCTGTATAAACATTAATAATGCAGGAGATTACACTATTTAAAGCAAAGCCATCATAAGCTCCTCCTGTATAAATAGTGGAAGGGCATGATACCAGGTTTACTATTGCTCCATCATAAGAACCGCCTTTAAAAATATTTGCTGCAAAGGTACATCCTGAAACACTGCTTAAAGAATATCCATCATAAGAACCGCCTTTATATATAGAACCAGCAGAACAGATAAGATTGTTCAAAGCAAATCCATCGTATGGCCCACCTGAATATATATTAGCAACCAGGCTGCAGCCAACAATATTATTTACCATAGCTCCATCAAAAGAACCACCTTTAAAAATATTTACGGCTGTAGCACAGGCAATGTTACTGTTAACGAAACCATCATAAGATCCCCCTTTATAAATTAATAGTGGTGATGCACATGCAATGCTGTTTAAAGCAAATCCATCATAAAATCCACCTGTAAAGATAGAGGACGAAACAGGGCAGGCTATTTTGTTTATTGAAAATCCATCATAAGATCCACCTTTATATATAACAGCTAGATAAGGAGGGCAAGTAACTTTATTCAGCACAAAACCATCAAAGGGTCCACCTGAGTAAATAGAAAAAGGAGTGGGACATGCAGTAATTTTATTTGAAGCAGTTCCATCATAGATTCCACCTGTATATATATTTGCTGCAGGAGGAGGGCAGGCAAATGTGGTATTCAGAACATATCCATCAAAAGAACCTCCTTTAAAAACAGAAACTACTGCAGGACAAACACCAGAGTTATTTAAAGAAACACCATCGAATGATCCTCCTTTATAAATTGCAATAACACTTGTTGCGCAAACAGTTTTATTATTTGTAAATCCATCAAATGGTCCTCCTTTAAAAATGGATAAAGCGGCGGGGCAACTCAACCTGTTTAACGAAAATCCGGAATACGGGCCTCCTTTGTAAATATTATTCAGACAGGATACTAAACTGTTTAAAGAAGACCCATCAAATTTTCCACCTGAAAAAATAGTTCCCTGGCATGCAATGTTATTTACGGTAAAGCCATCGTATGAACCTCCTTTAAAAACAGAAACACTGGTACATACAATGCTGTTTATTTCAAATCCATCTGATGATCCGCCTTTATAAATATTTATAGTTACTGAACAGGAGGCGAGACTGTTTATTGTAGATCCATCATACTGTCCCCCTTTAAAAACCGAAAAAACGGGAGGGCATGAAGTTATTAATGATGAAGTACCATCGTAACCTCCTCCACGGTATTGTGCAGAAACAGAAAAGCTTATGCAAACAAATAAACAGAAAATAAAATACGTTCGCATTTATATATTGTATAACCACTCTGCATGAAGCCTGTAATCGCAAACAATGATTTTCAACATCATGTTGAATTTTGTTTTATACCTGGCAATCACAATTTTTTATCAGAACTCTTTTATTAAAATTCAAATACGGCTTAAAGTTTCAGTCAATGCCTACTCGTTTTTAAGCCGTATTTGATTTATCTCTGGTGAATCCGGAAGAGTTCTGTTATAACCTTATTCACCAAAATATATATATTGTTTATGAGATTGTTTAATATCAATCATCACTCCTTCGTATGGATCCATAGTAAATGTCTTTTTTTGAAATCCTGGAAGATTTAAAACAACTTTATCTCAACCCTCTTCCTCCATTGGTACTACCTCTACCAATAGATTGTGGTGATGTATACATAAAATACCGGGATGAAACCTGGAGTTCGGCAACACCATTATTCCATGCTCCTCCTCTCAATCCAATAAGGTTAGTGGTGGCGAAATTAACAGCCGCTGTATTATTAACAGGCCATACAGCAACATCATGTTGACCGGCAGCATCTAAAATACCATTGCCCCATGTACGTGTAAGAACATTGCTTGCAGCAGTTGAATTTATTGCCACAACATATTCCATTACGTTTCCGCTTAAATCCATCACTCCAAAATAAGAAGCTCCTGCTGTTTGTCTGGTACTGCTTGAAGTCGCATAAACTCCAACTCTTGATGGTCCGGTTGCTCCATCACCATTTGTGTAGGTACCATTACCATATGTTGCATTTCCGGCGATGAAAGTTTCAGTTCCGTTTTCTGTTGCTGCACCGGCAAATGTTGCTCCCTGAGAAATTACAAGATTTCCCCATGCATATTCTCCTAATGTGGATCCATTTCCGCGACATGCTTTTTCAAATTCTGTTTCAGTCATTGGTCTAAGACATGACCAGTCATAATAAGCAGAAATATCAGCCCAGCTTAAAAAATTCTGCGCTCTGTCAGGTCTTGTTGTTGAATAAGGAAGTACTGCCTGCTGAAGTTGATTTCTGTTTGTACCAAAACTACCTGGTGCACGTGTTGTTTGTTGTGCAGTACCAAGTGTGTTTAAGAACTCCATGTATTGTCCTTCTGTAATTTCGTATTTCATCATATAAAATCCGTAGTTTCCTTTTGGAAATGATGCAGGAACATTTGCTACAGTTAATACTGATGCAGCAGGTTCATTATTCATATAAAATGTTTGAGGAGCTGTTTCAAAGGCACCTGTTACAGTCATTGATGCAGCATTTAAAACATTTGATCCAAGGAAACTATTATTAGCTGTTGTTACACCGCTGCCATCACCAATGGTAAAATCACCTTGTGGTACATACACCATTTCTATCCCGAATATATCAACAGTAAGAGTTGTTGCAACTCCAGGTAAAGCAGGAATATTAAGGACAACAGAAGAGGATGGTAAAGTTCCTGTACCTGTAACTTTAGGTCGTAACATAATACCATCTGTAAAATCCAATGCAACACCCTGAGCTGCACTTTCAGTAATACCTGCAGCACCATTCCAGTTTACAGAAGTCATTGCTTCTAAAGTTGCAGGAATTGTGTGGTTTGCAGTTACAGAACTTAAAACTGCATGTGTAAAAGGTATTGCAGATGTTGCATTACAATCTTTATATTTAATAAAGATCCATACTGCATCCCAATTATTTGGAACACCTGTACCTGCAATGTTCCAGCTATTATCCCATGTGATGTTGAAGGCAACTGTTTTAGCTACCTGATTCACTGTAATACCTGTAATCTGAAGGTTGTTTGCATCAGCACTTCTATGGAGAAGCACAAGACTTAAAATCAATAAAGCTTTTATTGATACTGATCGGGCAATCGCGCCGCACTTTTTAATTGTTTGCATTTTTTTGGGGGAGTGTTATTAACTTACTGAATACGTCTTCAACTAATACACATGTTATAATGTTACCTTATTAACAATATATATTTTTTCTGCGTCTGAATTAGATTTGTGATTAAGAATAATCTTTATAAGTGTGTCTTTCAAACACTGACAAAAAATATATATTGGGATTATTATGATGTTGAACTACTGTCCGGATAATATTCATTCATAGTATCATGTTGATCATAGACACAGCAACAGGATAAAGATAAAATCTGCATTAGAAGAAGGCAGTAGCGTACCAGAGTATTATCAATAGTTCATTAAAAAAAACCTGCAGCGAACAATTTCTGCGGGTTTTTTTGAGCTCCGGATTTTGATCTTCTTATATATAAGTGCAAATTGCATTTTCACCTTTAAAAAATTAAATCCGGTACGACAGTAGCAACTCGTTTTCAAATAGAATTTTCTTTTGCCGGAAAAAGAAGTTTCTCTTCAAATAAAAAAAGGAGATGAAGTATATGACTTCATCTCCTTAATATGATTATTATTATGAAGTAACGATTGAGTAAGGTTACTTCACTTATTAATATCTTACCTGCTTCCTGCCGTTTTTAAAAAGAAAGATTAACACCCACTGAAGCAATACTGATTGAATTATTTACTGTTACATCAACTTCCATCGGATAAGCCATCAATGCATTTACATGCTGGTCCTTTTTATATAAAGCCTGCATAAATCCTGCATTAACTGACAACATCTTTGATGCTCTATATAAAAATCCTGCATTAATATTCCAGTTATCATCAGGAACAACTTCAAAAGTACCTAATGAAGAATAGTATCCATCCTTATTGCTGTAACCAAATTCTGTAAATCCGAAACCTGCACTTACCAAAAACTTTTCTGTAAAGTTATATTCCATACCCATTGCATAAGAAGCAGCATTACCTGCAAGTTCAGCAAGAGGAATATTTTCAGTGAGTTCTGATGATTTTCCCCAATCTGCATTTTTCTGCATGTAATAATTGAAATCACCAACTACTTTTAATTTATCATTTATACCATACGCAACACCAAATGCAAGCACTCCCGGTAAATCACGTCTGTTTTTTTCATCATTAACCGTTGCACCAAAATCATCTGTAGTTGTTTTCGTTTTAAAATCAAGTTTCACCTGTGTTTCAAAACGTGCTGTCATCACCAGTTTATCAATCGGCTTTACACAAATGCTGATTACCTCTCCAAAACCAGTTGCATTGAATTCAGCATCAAGAGCAAGTGGCATATCTTCCAAATCATAAGGTGATGAAGTAAGAGTAAGTCCTGCCTTCATGGTATTTTTTGCGCTTAAATATCTTGCTGCAACTGCAACAGAAATCTTTTTTGAAAATGCATACGTTCCACCTAATGTAGTAGTAATATAAAATGAACTGGCTTTTAATGATGGATCTTTAATAAGCATATAAGCTCCCTGAGCTCCCATTAATGCCTGCAAACCGATAAGATCAGTTGTTATAGATCCTTTTGAATAATCAATAGTAGCTCCACCTCCGCTGATAAATGCACCGGTAAATAATGCCCATTTATTTTTCTTATATGTCATGAATAAATTCGGCAGAAAAGGATCTGAACTTTCCTGTTCGAACTTGCGCACTCCTTCTCCTAGGCCAATATCAAATTGATGACTTGGTTTACGAAATACAAACTGATTGCTTAAGTTGATATGGAATCCATTGTCAAGACTTGTTAATCCTGCAGGATTATATACAACAATATCTGTAGCATCAGTAGCAGCATTTCTTGCACCACTGCGAATCCATTCAGAACTCATATTAACAAGGTTATCAATTTGTGCAACTGCAGTATAACCGCAGATGAATAAACCAGATACTAATAATAAGCTGATCTTTTTCATTACTTTTTTTCTGTGCTTATACTTTAGATAAGTGCAGAAAGTTGCAACTAATGAAAATTTCTTACAAAAAAACCTTCACCGGACGACAAAAAGCATTTTCCATTTATTTCAAGGAAAGAATTTTTGCTTAAAGAATATAGGTAACAGTCATCAATATTTTGATGAACATAAAAACAGTACAGTAATGTTAAAAGTTGCAGAGAAATGTTATTTGCCAACAAATAAAATTTTACTCGAACTGATTCATGAATATGGCACCCGTTTTTATAATAAGTTTTTCAATTTCCGGAACCACCCTTGACCAATTTGAGCTAAGTGCTCCGGAAGTATTAAAAAGTTTTAAGCAACTGGCAGCAACAGGTAGTGTGGAATTTCTTGCCGAAACATATTCTCTTTCTTCCCTCATGAGTCCCAAAAAAAATTTCAAACAGGTTTCAGAGCATGGTAAAAAAATAAAGGCATTGTTTGGACAATCACCAGCTTTATTCCGCAATACAGAATTAATTTATTCTGACGAAATAGGAAAAATGGTAAGCAAAATGGGTTACAGAATCATGATTGCCGAAGGAGCGGACCATATTTTAGGATGGAGAAGCCCCAACTTTGTTTATCACAGCAATATGAACCCGGAGTTGCATATGCTTTTAAAAAATTATAAGCTGAGCGATGGTATTGCTTTTCGTTTTTCGCAGAAGGAATGGAATGGATTTCCACTCACAGCAGAAAAATTTGTAAGCTGGCTCAATGCCATTCCGGCTAACGAAGAAATTGTTAATCTCTTTATGGATTATGAAACCTTGCCGATGGCGATGTACATAAATATTTTAATCCTTACAATTCCCCTTATGAGGCTTTCATAAACTATATGAATGTGATGAGCGATTTTGAAAATAAAGTGAATGCGCATATTAAAGATATGGAGGAAAATGTAAAACAAATTGCTAAAGCAATTAAATCGAAAGTTATTGAAGCTGAAATCGTCAATTAATCATTCAATGAGAGTGAGCTGACAATAAATGTAGGAGATTGAAAACTATGACGAATACTAAAACGAAAGAAAAAATTCTGGCAATTGATATTGGCGGTACACACATTAAAACAGCAATTCTTGATGACAAGGGGAAATTGCTGACTGATTATAAGGAAGTGGACACGTTTCATCCGGCCACACCTCCTAAAGTAATTAATGCAATTAAGAGTCTTGTAAAAGGTTTGCCATCGTTTGATAAAGTAGCTGTTGGTTTTCCGGGATATGTGAAAGCAGGTGTAATATGTACTGCTCCAAATCTTGACAATAAATCTTGGCAAAATTTCGACCTCTCAAAAAAATTAAGTGAAGTTTTTGGGAAACCAACAAGGGTAATAAATGATGCTGACATGCAAGGACTCGGTGTTGTAAGCGGCAAAGGATTGGAAATGCTGGTTACTTTAGGAACAGGGTTTGGAACAGCGTTGCTTAAAGATGGAGTGCTTTTGCCGCATCTTGAATTGGCGCATCATCCGATAACAAAGAAAAAAT
>JBDTVD010000122.1:0-9668 GCA_040007375.1 Bacteroidota bacterium
ATTAAGCGGTGTTACGGTTACTGTAACAGCAAGTCCTGCAAACAGCATTACTTCAATTACTATCAGCCAGAATTACAATTCAGGTAATGATACTAAGTTAGCATTGGGAACTGCAGGAACTACACTTACCTGTGCATCATTAAGTATGCTGGATAATAACAGAAGTGATAATGTTTCAATAGAAATTTCCAACGGAACACTTCAGGTGAATGGTAGTGCAAGTATTACACGATCTACTTCTAATACGCAGGATAAATTGGTAAGATTGTATATATATACTAATGGTCGCATGAATGTTACCGGTACACTTACTTATACTTATGGAAGAGCAACTGATGGTGGTGATAATGGTTGCGAAGTTCAGCTGGATGATAATGCCAGACTTGATGTTACTGGTAATTTAAATGTAACTGTAGGAAATACAAATGGCGATGACAGCCAGTTCCGTTTTCAGATGAATAACAGTTCAATTTGTAATGTAGGAGGAAACGTATCACTCACTTTGTCAAATACTGATGATGGTGATGATCTTTATATGGATTTAAATGGTGGTACTTTCACTGTTACCGGTACTTATACTGCAACAGTTGCAAATTCCTGTAGTTCGGGTAACACTATAAATTTATATATAGATGGTGCAACCATGTCAACAGGTGCTTTAACATATACGCAAAGTGGTGGTGGCAACGGTGACATGAGTATATTTTTGAATAGAAACAGCACTTCCACAGCAGCTTCATTAACTATAAACGGAGCATTAACCTATACGCATAATGATGGTGATAACATGGAAGTTGAAACAAATTCCAACTCAACATTAACAGTAACAGGTGCCATTTCAACAACTATTACTGCAAGTGCTGATGGAGATATACTTTATCTTGATTTTAATGGAGGAACAGTAAATGCAAACAGTATTACAAATGTACTTTCTACAGGAGCAACTTCAGCAAATAGTTTGCAGTTCACTGTTGATGGAACAACTTTAAACATTACCAATAATATTACTATTTCACAATATGGTGGTGGTAGTGGAGATGCTTATTTCCTCGTGAATCAGAATTCCACTGCAGTAACTGCAACAGTTAATATAGGTGGTAATTTTATATTCGGTCACACCGGTGGTGATAATATGGAGATAGAATTAAATAATAACTCCTCAGTGAACATCACCGGAAGTCTGCTCGATACTTTAAGCAGTTCAGATGGTGATATATTTTATATAGATATTAATGGCGGAATAATAACTGTGAATGGAAACTACACTCATTATATATCGGGTGGGGGAACCAATGAAGATCTTGACATAAGGATTGATGGATCAGGAAGATTTAATGTTTTAGGAAATGTTACTATACCTCACACTTCAGGAGATGATGTTATTATATATTTAAATTCTTCAACAGGGTCAACAGCTCAATTTAATATAGGAGGAAACTTTATATATACCCATACAGGAGGCGATGATTTCTCATTGTTTTTGGGTGGAAGTAATTCTGTTATGACAGTTGGAGGTTACTTCACTAATACATTTACGAGTAACGACGGTGATGTTTATAACCTGGATATGAACGGAGGTTCACTCACTGTTGCAAGCTACTTTACTTACACGGGTAATGGAGGAGGAACAACCGAAGATGCCGTTATAACACTGGATGGCTCTTCCATCTTTACAGTTGGCGGATACATGACAATTAACCAGCAGAGTGGAGATGATGTTTTTTTATATATTAATAATAATTCAGGAACAAATGCTCAGTTAAATGTTACAGGTGATTATACTTTTTCACATACAGGTGGTGATGATTACACAATGAGACTTACGGGAGCAAGTTCGGCATTTAGCATTGGCGGTAACTTCAATCATACCTGGACAAGCACTGACGGAGACAATTATGCGATGTATGTTTCCGGCAACCTTACTGTTGGTGGCAACTCTTTGTTTAACCAGACAGCAGCCGGTGGCACAAATGAAGAAACATATATTTATATAGATGGCTCAGGGAAGATTGCAACTACTGGTTCGTTTACCGTAACTCAGGCCGGTGGTGATGATGTGCTGCTTTATCTGAATAATACATCAGGAACAAATGCACAGTTTACGGTGGGTACGAATCTTACCATTAATCATACGAATGGGGATGATGTAACCATATTGCTTAACGGCACTGCTTCTGTATTCAGCGTTGGAAATAATTTCTCGGAAACCTGGACAAGTTCTGATGGTGATAATCATTTAATGGATATTAATGGAGGTACACTTTCTGTTGGCGGTAACTATACCTGGAATCAAACAGCATCAGGAGGAACCTTGGAAGAGTTTTATCTATATATAGATGGTGCGGGAAAAATGACTACTGCCGGCTCATTCACTGTAACACATGCTGCCGGAGATGATGTATTGATCTATCTAAACAATACAACAGGAACCACTGCGCAGTTTACGGTAGGTACTGACATGACTTTAACACATACAAATGGTGATGACTTTACAATTTTAATGAAAGGAGCGTCTAACGTTTTTTCAATTGGAGGAAACTTCAGTGAAACATGGACAAGTTCGGATGGAGATAATAATTTATTCGATATTAACGGTGGAACTCTTTCTGTAGGGGGCAACTATACCTGGAATCAAACAGCAACTGGAGGAACAAACGAAGAGTTTTACATATATATAGACGGTTCCGGAAAAATGACAACTGCCGGTTCATTTACTGTAACACATGCGGCCGGAGATGATGTATTCATCTATTTGAATAATACAACAGGAACAACTGCACAGTTTACAGTAGGCACAGATATGACTCTTACTCACACTAATGGCGATGACTTTACTATATTGTTGAACGGGGCAAGCAATGTTTTTTCTATAGGAGGAAACTTCAGTAATGCATGGACCAGTGCTGATGGTGATCAGAATACAATTGATATTAATGGTGGAGTACTTACTGTTGGAGGAAATTATTCATACACGCAAACTGCAACTGGTAGTACTACCGAAAATCTTTCCGTATTAATTGATGGTGCAGGACAGTTTCATGCTACAGGATCTTTTACTGTTTCGCAACAGACGGGAAACGATATCTATATATATCTTAACAATGCATCTGGAACAACGGCGCAGTTTACCGTTGGTGGCGATCTCACAGTTACACATGGTGCCGGTGATGATTTTGTATTTCAGCTGAATGGTGCCAGCTCTGTTGCAACAATCGGGGGAAGTTTCAATACTACCTGGACCAGTAATGATGGTGATTTATATTATATAGATATTAATGGAGGAACTCTTACAGTTAATCAGAATGTTTCTATAAATGAAACTGCTTCAGGAGGAACAACAGAAGATATAACAGTGAGGATTGATGGTGCGGGAAAATATATTGTAGGTGGTTCATATACTACTACTCAGGCGGCAGGGAACGATGTTACTATTTACCTGAATAATGCAGCTGGCACTACAGCGCAATTTGCAGTAACAGGAGATTTTATATATACACATACTGGTGGAGATGATTTCATGCTTCAGTTAAATGGAAGTGCAACAGCATCAGCAGGAAATTTCACTACATCATTTACAAGTGCTGATGGTGATTTATTTGATATTGATATAACGGTGGAATTCTTACAGCCACCGGTGCTTATACATTTACACAACCTGCTCCCGGCGGAACAACAGAAAATGCCAACATCAGAATTGATGGAACAGGAAAGATGAATGTTACCGGTGCATTTACAATCAATCAACAGGCTGGTAACGACAATGGTATTTTTCTGAATGCAGCAGCAGGAACTACATCACAATTAAATATTGGTGGTGATTTTACTTTAAGTCATACCGGAGGAAACGATTTTGAATTGGAAACAAACGGAGTAAGTTCACAGGTCAACATCACCGGAAACTTTAATACTACATGGACAAGCAGTGATGGAGATTTATATTATCTCGATCTTAATGATGGTTTACTTGGTGTTGGTCAGAATTATTCTGTAAACCAGACTGCATCAGGTGGTACTACTGAAGATATTACAATACGTCTTGATGCTGCAGCACAAATGAATGTTACAGGATCCTATACAATTACGCAGGCTGCAGGAAATGATGTAACGATCATGTTAAATTCAACTGCAGGTACAACAGCACAAATAAATATTGGCGGCACATTTACAGAAACACATAGTGGTGGTGATGACTTTGAAATTGAACTCGATGGTTCATCATTGGTAACTATTGGTGGTAACATGATAACAACATGGAACAGTAGTGATGGTGATGATTATTTTATAGATGTTAACGGCGGTATTTTAACTGTTACAGGAAACTATACATATACACAACCTGCTCCGGGAGGAACAACAGAAGATTGCGATATCAGAATTGATGGATCAGGAAAATTTGTTGTGAGTGGTGCAACAGGCATTACACAGAACTCCGGTGGACAGGTAATATTTTATCTGAATAATTTAGCCGGAACAACATCACAGTTTAATGGTGGTGGAAATTTTACTATTACTCATGGAACAGCAGCAGCGGGAGTATACCTCGAAGCAAATCAGACATCTGTTTTTTCAGTGGGCGGAAATTTTCTTCTTGACAATGCAGCATCAGGTGGTGATCTGGCCAGGTTCAGATTAAACAACACTCCAACTGTAACAATCACCGGAAATTATACAATGAATAATACATCAGGTTCAACATTAACAACTGATAATGTGGAACTCGATATTAATGGCGGAACTATGTCTGTTGGCGGAACACTTACCATGAATGAAAGTGGTGGTAATGATGCCATACTAACACTTGACGGAACCTGTTCACTTGCAGTTACAGGAACACTTTCATTAACTCACTCAGGTGGTGATGATAATTATATTACACTGGGTGCATCAAGCGGATCACCAACAGTTACAGCAGGAGCACTAATATTAAATGATAATGGTGGTGACATAACTTATTGCCGTTTATATGGTGCATCAGTAATGACGGTTGCAGGAAATGTAACCTTAACATCTGCAGCAGCAACGCAGAATGACATTGGCGTATACAGCACATCACAATTTAAAATTGGCGGAAACTTTATGCGTGCAGCATCGCCATCACGTTATGGTGTGTTAAGCAGTGCTGCAACAGCTACCGTTGAATACAATGGTTCTTCATTGCAGACCATTGCAGGAGATGCAGGAAGTAGTGGAGATGCTTTCACTTATGGAAATGTAAAACTTAATAATGCAGCAGGTTTTCAAATGACAGCTGCTGAAGGTGTGGCAACTATTCCGAATACTTCAACATTGAATTTCACAAATGGAATTGTAAATTCTGTATCCACCGCATATTTTATAATTGCATCAGGTGGCCTTGTATCAAATGCAAGTGATATAAGTTATGTTGACGGACCAATAAGAAAAGTTGGAAACTCAGCATTCACATTCCCTGTTGGTGATAATAATAATTACCAACCAATAGGAATTTCTGCTCCAACAAATGCAGCACATCATTTCACTGCACAATATATATCGGTAGATCCAGGTGTAACATATGACAGAACATCAAAGGATGCTTCACTGAATCATATCAGCGGATGTGAATACTGGTTGCTTGATCGTACAGGTGGTGCAAGTTCTGTAACAGTAACATTGAATTGGGATGCAGGAAGCTGTGGTGTGGATGATTTACCAACGATGCAGGTGGCGCAGTGGGATGGTGCAGTGTGGCGTAACAGAGGACAAGGTGGAAGATCAGGAACTACAACTGCCGGTTCACTATATACAACAAGTACTTTAGGAACATTTACATCACCATCACCATTTACACTTTCTTCAAGCAGTGGTAATAATCCGCTGCCGGTTGAATTAGTAAAGTTTGGTGTAAAACCGGAAAATGAAAAAGCAAAATTATTCTGGACAACTGCTTCGGAAAAAGATAACGACTATTTTGAAATTGAACGTTCCGGTGATGGAGTACATTTTACTGCAATCGGTCAGGTTAAAGGAGCAGGTAATTCTGTTTCGATGTTAAATTATACTTGGTATGATCTGAAACCATTAAGTGGATTGTCGTATTACCGTTTAAAGCAGGTGGATAACAATGGTGATTATAATTATTCAGCTATTCAGACATGCTTATTTAATGGAAAGAATACTGATAAATCATTTACACTTTATCCGAATCCTAATACTGGTGATAAAATTTTCATCAGTTTCAATGCTGATCAATTTAATAAAAATATAAGTGTTGATATTTTTGATGTTAATGGAGTAAGTGTGTTCTCTGATCTTACTGTTACTACAGATGCTTCAGGAAGAAATGCAATGTTGAATATTCCTGGAAATCTTCCAAAAGGAGTTTATGTTGTTTCATTACATAACTCTGAAAATTCTGAAAAACAATTACTGGTTATCAATTAACATAAAGAAATTGTAAAAGCGATGGGGAGGTATAACTATGCTTCCCTTTTTTCATATATAAAACGCTAACAGCCTTTCTGCAAAATTTTATTAGTTTTGAAAAATGGTCGGGCAGCAAAAAAGAAAGTTATTATTCAGGATAAGAATGATGATGGTGTTTTTCATGGTTGCTGTTGTGATCAGTGGTGTTACTGCATTTGATGTGGAAGGTGGACTTCGGTTTGTATTGCAATATGAAAATGTTCTTCCTGTTCAGTTAGCTCAGTTCCTGCGTAAAACTTATAATGGTGTTCATGCAGTGAACAGCACTTACCCGATGATTGCATATGGTTTCGACTGGCTGGCATTTGCACACATTGTTATTGCAGGTATTTTCATCGGGCCATACAGAAATCCTGTGAAAAATCAATGGGTTATTGAGTGGGCTATGTTTGCCTGTATTGCTGTACTTCCACTTGCATTAGTGTTTGGGCCATTGAGATCCATTCCTTTTTTCTGGCAGATGATTGATTGTTCATTCGGTGTGTTTGGTATTCTTCCTTTATATATTACCAACAGGTGGATTAATCAATTAAAAGGGAAGAGATAAAAGAGCGTACACCTCAACGATGCACGCTCCCGAAAAGAAACTTAAACAAATTTTTATTCGGCAAATCCCCTGCTATCAGTGTTTACTTCTTTAATGATAGTTGCCAGACGTTGACGCTCGCGGGAAACTTTTTTCCCTCTGAAAAATAACAGCATATTCATAAACAACATCAATCCTAAGTAAATACTGTAACCTCCCACTTTGCGGCTTAATGCTTCAATCATTGATTGATTGTTTTCAAGTTGATGACCAATACGGAGTATTAATAATGCAAAGCCAAGGTTCAGCAGATAAAATCCAACTTCAAATAATTTATTGGTGGAGTTCGCAATATCTTCACGACCATGAAAAATGTCCATCATAAATATTTTTCCACTTTTAAATAATGTGTGAGCAACATACCAGGTAAGTAAAATAGCTACCGGAAGATAAATCAGGTAAGCGGTGAGAATGAATGAAGTTTTCATAATATATATATTTTAGTGATTAAATTTATTCTGAACAAGATGGTACTGGTGATATATATAGATAACACCCAGGTTGAAATAATGCATACAGGCCAGAAGCACCATAATTTTGCCCGTTTTAAAACAAACCGAATCAACAAGCTCCTGAATGGAAGTGATGGTATTCCAGTAACTGATCATCATAGTTACATAACCCAGATTGATCATGTAATAACCGGTAAGTAAAAGGCGGTTCACGATGTCCGTAATTTTTTCATTTCCATCCAGCATGTTTAATAAATAATTTCTCCCGTTCTTATAAAAGCTATGTCCGGCATGTACTGTTATAACCCAGGTAAATAATAAGTAGATGAGGTATGCCAGCAGGTTCATTATTTTATGGTATTTTCAGTAATTATTGAAACTATTATTCAAAAAAAAATTAACTCATCATATTGGCAAATAATTTCAGGAACCAGGTATTGTTACTCTGAATAAACTTATCCAGTGTAGAGTCAGCCATCTTTGTAAAGTCGTAGATGGTTCCGATCTGTTCCTGCATTTTACGTGTTGCTTCATCATCTGCAGTAGCTGTTTTTAATTCTTCCAGAATTTTAAGAGCAGGTTCCAGTTCCCTTTTTCTTCTCTCTCTGGCAATCAGTCTTGATACTTTCCAGATATCTTTTTCTGCCTCGAAGAATTCTTTTCTGTCGCCGGCTTTATGAACTTTATTCAGTAGGCCCCATTCTGTAAGTGTCCGGATATTCATATTGGCATTACCTCTTGAAATCCGGAGTTTTGCCATAATTTCTTCAGTAGTTAAGGGTGATTCTGAAAGCAGTAATAAAGCATGAATCTGAGCCATCGTTCTGTTGATCCCCCAATTGCCTCCAAGTGTACCCCAGGCATGAAGAAAGCGGCTGTTTAGTTCTTTAGAATCCATGTGTCAAAGGTATAGCTTGTTTCATAAGTTTCAATAAAAATTGAAAATTAAATTAACACTGATTATGAAATACTTGAAATGGAAAGCAGTCAGAACTTTGATTCGTTGATAATTTAGAATGATTCCCGGGCTTCTTTCCTTGTCACAAATGAAAGCGAATACTACTTTTGCGCCTCTCATGAATCAGGTAGCACTGCAACGTCCGGTAACACTAAAATCCAGACTTTCGGATTATGTACAATTAACGAAATTCAAACTGGCAATGCTGGTGGTTTTTTCGGCAGCCATGGGTTTTATGTCCGCACCAGGTGCAGTTAACTGGCAACAGCTTCTAGTTTTAACAATAGGAGGATTTCTGGTAACAGGGGGCAGTAACGGATTGAACCAGGTAATGGAAAGAGATCTGGATAAAAAAATGGATCGTACCAGAATGCGACCGCTTCCGGATCAACGTTTAACTATTGGCGAAGCAACTTTATTAAGTCTTGTTGCAGGCATAACAGGAGTGATGATGCTGGCATACGGTATTAATATGAAAGCAGGATTACTTGGTTTATTTGCTTTAGTGAGTTATGCATTTATATATACTCCTTTAAAAAGAAAAACTCCTTTCTGCGTATTTGTGGGAGCCATTCCGGGAGCTATTCCTCCAATGTTGGGATGGGTTGCAGCAACGGGTCATTTCGGGATAGAAGCCTGGGTTTTATTCTCCATTCAGTTTATATGGCAGTTTCCTCATTTCTGGGCTATTGCATGGGTGCTTGATGATGATTATAAACGTGCAGGATTTGTTATGTTGCCCACCGGAAAGAGAGATAAAGGGTCAGCCATGCAGGCTTTTATATATACAGTGAGTTTATTACCCATTGGCTTTATGCCTTTTGTTTATTCATTAAGCGGATTAACATCAGCAGTTGTAATAACAATCACTACTCTTTATTTTATAAAATGTGCCTATGCATTGTTCCGCTTTCAATCAGTGGAAATGGCAAGAAAACTCATGTTTGCATCTTTTATATATTTACCCGTTGTGCAGTTAATAATCATGTTAAATAAAAATTGAGATGCAGCCTATAGCCCAACCGATGCCGGAACAAACAAAAATTGCAACTCTCAAAATTGTTTTGTGGGTGGCAATGGCAAGTATTACGATGTTGTTTGCCGGCCTGACAAGTGGATTGCTGGTTCGGTTGAGTGAAGGTAATTGGGAAGATTTTAAAATTCCTTCCGCATTTTATGTTTCCACAGGTATTATCATACTTAGTTCTATAACGATGTTTCTGGCACA
>JBDTVD010000123.1:0-9621 GCA_040007375.1 Bacteroidota bacterium
GTATATTTACTTTGTCAATCAATAGTTAATTTTTAAAGATGATATCATACAAAAGTACTATATATATGCTGTTGCTTATGGGAATGTTTTCTTCCTGCAGAACAGCTCCTGATCTTTCCGCTGATGCAAATGCTCCTGTTGCAGAAAAGCTGAAAATCACCAGTAATCATTTGAAAGAACTTTCACCATCAATTAAAAGATACAAACGTCTTAAGGTTTTAAATTTATATAATAATGATCTCACCACATTACCACCGGAAATAGGAGAACTAACGGAGCTGGAAGAACTGGCAGTAAGTTCTAACTCGTTAAAATCGATACCTCCTGAAATTGGTAAGTTGAAAAAACTGAAAAGACTTTCATTAAAATTTAATAACCTTACATCTTTACCGGAGGAGATTGGTGAATTGCAGAGACTGGAAGTTCTGGAAGTGCAATACAATCATTTGAATTCATTGCCATCATCTATCACACATCTGAAAAACCTCACACATCTTTATTTGAATAATAATGATCTTACATCAATACCTGAAAACATTGATGAACTTGTTAAACTGCAGTTTTTATATATTGGAAAAAACAGTTTGTCAGGTAGATTACCCTCACAGCTTGGAAATATTACAGGATTAAGAGAACTGGATATTGCCGGAAGTGGTGTAATGATAGAAGTTCCTTCAGAAATTGTAAATGCCAGAACTCTGGAAGTATTATATATAGATCAGACAACTATTATTCCTTATAATTTAAAACGGTTGGGAACGAAGTTCAGGGTGGTGATGAAGTAAGTTCAACTTCTGTTATTAGAATTTCATTACTGATTTTTAAATTTACCTGATAATTTTTAAAAGTGGAAGGAATGACACAATAAAACGAACATGAAAAAAATACTTTCTATTGACGGTGGTGGAATTCGTGGAATTATTCCCGGTAAAGTAATTGAATATCTCGAGGAAAGAATAATTGAGAAAACGCAGAATAAAGATGCACGGATCTCCGATTATTTTGATTTCATAGCAGGCACAAGTACTGGTGGAATTTTAACCTGTTTGTATTTATGTCCTGGTGATAATGGTCGTCCGAAGTATAAGGCAAGTGATGCTGTTGAGTTATATTTAAAATACGGAGGAGAAATATTTCATACCAATGCATTTAATAAATGGAGAGGAAAATATGGTCTGATCAGTAAAGTATATCAAAGTGATAACATGGAAAAAAGATTGAAAGAATATTTTGGAGATGTTAAACTTGCTCAGTTATTGAAGCCATGTTTAATTCCAACGTATGAAACAGATCTGCGTCAAACTTATTTTTTCGGCCAGCATAAAGCAAAGGATGATCCTGGTTCCAGAAATTATTTTGTGCGTGATGTATGCAGAGCCACATCATCAGCTCCATCTTATTTTGAACCTGCACATATTAAATCGGAAGGAAACTATTCGCATTCATTTATCGACGGTGGTATTTTTGCAAACAATCCCGGCATGTGTGCTTATGCAGAAGTGAGAGGTGCTTACGATGATCCTAAAGCAAGGGATATGTATCTTGTTTCAGTAGGAACAGGTTCTACCAAACGTTCTTATGATTATGATATCATAAAAAAGAAATGGGCAATGGGAATGATACAACCTATAATTGATATGATGATGTCAGGTGTTGCAGAAACAACGCATTTCGAATTAATAAAAATTTTCCAGGCTGTTGGTAACCGTGATAATTATATAAGAATTGAACCCTCCGATCTGGATAGTGTTAATGAGGAGATGGATGATGCATCACCAAAAAATCTGGATGATTTAAAAACTTTGGGAGATAAAACAGCGCAGGATAACAGAAGGATACTGGACGGAATTGCTGATACTTTGATCCACGAATTTCAGAAGACTGCTGATGAAGTGAAGTATTGAGATATTTTTTTTGTAGAGATTTAAATGCATTTGAATTTCTGAATATTAAGATGTTGTTAAAATAATTATTAAAGATGGAGTTTCTCTCCGTCACCAGGTAAGGATTTCCACTTGTCTGTTTCAGCGTAATTTTTAATCACTTCATTCCTTTTAATGAGTAATTTTTTCAGATAGTTTTTAAGAACCAGTTTGTCAAAAATACGACCTGCTAAACCAAACGGTGATTGAAAATTAAAGACATCTTTTACAATTACTTTGTCATTATGTTTTTCAAAATAGTGATCGTGTTTAAAAAATTTAAAGGGACCATTTAACTGTTCATCTCTAAAATATACCGGTCGTTTAAAAGCGGTAATTTTAGATGTCAGGTTTTGTTTAATACCGAAATGTACTGCTTCCCATGTAACGAATTCATCAAGGCCAATTAATCCCGTTGTTTTACCCTCGATTGCTTTTTCGTTTGTTTTAGCAGTGGAGATAATATGCAAATCAATGCTTCGAGATAAGTCAAAACATATTTCAATGTCAGCATTAATTTCTGTGGATAATTCTATTGTTGGCATACTCGTGTGAATGAGTAAATCTTATCTTCTGCTAAACCTGCTATTCAGGAATCTGCATACTCCAGCAATGCAGTCCGCCTCCATTGAGGTTTGTTTCTGTTGTATTTATCTGGTAGATTTTTTTATCAGGGAAATAATGTTGCAATAGTTGTTTTGCTCTTTCATCTTTTTCTTTTGAAATTAATGATGTTCCTTCTTCGTAATACTTAGCTGCAAAGACAGTTTTATTAGTAATCAAAAAATTAAGATAGCTGCTTGATGGTACAAAATGTACAGTATCTCCAAGTGAAAAATCTTTTTGATTTCTAAGAATTTTATGACTGAATGATTTTATTTCATCATTGCTGCTGGTTGTGTCCAGTGCAAAAGTCAAATAATTATCATAAGGAACCGGCATTTTAACTACGGTGAAATGTTTTCCATCCTGATCGGTACTGTTTTTAAGAATTTCATAATTTACTTTCATTCGTTCCAATGTAATTTTTTTAACAGGATCATTTTCTGCTTCTGCTGAATCAGGAAATGAAATTAAAATGGTGCTATCATTTACGAAACGACAGAACTCATCTAAGTGTCCCTTCACTCCAATGCCAAAATAATTTGATACGATCTGTGTTGCATTACCGGAAGGATCTTCTGCAGCACCTTCCTTTAACCAGATTATTTTTTTTGCATTTAGCGTTTTCTTAAGTTCTGCTTCCTGTTGTGCTAAAGTCATATTGGGATTGCGTTGCATATTCACTGCTTCTACCTGCAGAATAGTTCCTTTTCCATTTGTTTCAATAGCACCTCCTTCATTTACCATTGTAGAAGAAATTAAAGGAAAGGGAAAAGTTTCGCTCACTGCTTTTATATATGCAGCTCTGCTTATTTTATCCTCTTCCATAAATGATTTGGCTTTCGGTACTAAATACCAGCCATAAGCATTCCATTCAAAGTTCATCAATTTTTTTTCTCCTGTTTCATTTTTCAAAAACAGTATTCCATCACGTTGAGCATACCAGAAGTCTTCAGAAGCAGTTATAAAATATACACTATCAATAGTTGCTCCTGCATCTGCAAGTTTTCTTTTGTAAGTTTCTTTCATTGTATCAACCACGAAGCAATACACTTTCATTTCCCTGCTAATTTGTGTTGCCATTTCAAAACAGGTCGTATCATCAAGGCCGCCTATAATAATTCCCGTTTGGTTTTCCCATTCCGCAGGAAGATAAAATTCCTTTTTGTTGTCATGTTTGCAGGAGTTTAGGGAAGCAATGATGATGAAACAGAATAGTACGTTATGTATTTTTTTGAATAGTTTATTTTTCATACATATGTTTGATGTTAGCATTGTAATTTGTTCAGAGTGTTAAGGTTGGTTTTAATATTTGCTGATTATGCTTATCAGTGAATACTTGCATCTATGCGTTAATTCGATTCTGATATTTTTGGAGGTTTAAATGGGACGGTTTCAATTAACTGAAAAATTATGTTAGAATTAATCAGAGAATTATTTTCATAATATTATGTTCGATCCAAAGAAGTTTAATTTATTTTTCGAACTGAAGAGTTAAGAATGCATAACGCACTACAAGTTAAAAATACAGAATAATAGTTAAAGTGGAAATATAAGGCAGCATACATGATTTAAAATTTAGTTCCATACCAGCTATTACATATTATCATTCCCGCCCATAACTTTCATTTTCACATTTCTTTACCTTGTTTCTGTTAACAGTTTCAAACTTTTCTGTTTGCCTGTTAGCTCTCCATGCTTTAATAATGTTATAATAGTAGCCCTGTTCCTTATCGTTGGTTTTTACCAGTGCTATTAATTCCGGATCAACCGCATCTGTATAACAATAACTTTCCACCCATTTTTTATTGGTCATGTCTTCCTTCTTTATTTCAAGTACATCCAGCACTTTTATTATCTCATTATTATTTGTGTGCTTTGTAAAGAAGTAAAATGAACTGCTGTCAGAATGTGCATACATTATTCCATAAATGGAAGAATCCTTTTTTTGATCGTCGTGTATAAGGTATCCTCCTCCTAATGCTACTGTGTACTTTTCAAAATTTATAGTGTTACCTGTGCCACTGATATTACTGCCAATCAGTGATTGTGCACCTTCTCCCCAAAGCTTAAACATATTTTTAAATTCAGGAAAAACTATATATGCTTTTAACGTACTTAAAGGAATACCGCAATCAATTAGCTGTGGCCCGTAACATTTGAATTTAAAACACAGATACATCTCCTTTTCAATTTCACGGAAATAAAATTCAGTACAACTATTCGTGCTATCGTTTAACAATGATTGAATATGTTCTTCAACAGCATTGTCGCCAAAATTAATCTTTTCTTTTATGTCAGAACCTTCGCCGTCTTTATATATAAAATTACCTTCAGATTCCAATAGTGCAGTAAGTTGATTAACATTGATGGAAAAGAAATCAGCAAACTTTAATTTTTTTCCCTTGCGCAGATCATATATAAGACTGGTAAAGAAAAACTGGTACTGACCATGATAAGGTAATACCTGGAATTGATATCCGATGTTTACAAAAGATTCTCCCTGGTATTCCACTTCAAAAAATTCTTCAGCGGATTCACCTTCTTTTAACTCCTCATATTCCTTCAGTGTTTCAACATCGTTACTTTCAAAAAGTTGTTTTACATATTCAGCACTATCTGATGGAATGCCGTAAGCCATAAAGTAACTTCTGATATCCTGATTTATTTTGTTTATAATGGTGGTATTGAATTCTGATTTTAACTGGGGTATGAATGAAGTTAGGCTATCAATACCTGGAATAGTGTGGGTAACTGTTATGGTGTCGATGGTAATATACGAATCCGGTCTTTGACCAAAACTCACAACAGAAATTTCCAGTAATAATGCAAACGTTAGTGCCTTCATATTGTTAGCTGTGGTACTTCATAAAACATTAACGATAGTGAAAAAATATTTTGAATGTAATTGATTTACTTTATATCAGCTCTTGCAATATCAATTCTACTCATCATCTAATAAAATGAAATGGTTTACATTCCAGAATTCTTGCTGAATTTTTAAAAGAATAACTTAATCCGGGAATACCTGGGGGAGCCATATAAGCAAAACATAGAGCCTGGAATCTTACACTTCCACCCAACAGATACTCAAAACAAACATTTGCTTCATCACCAGTGGTTAACATAATAGTATAACCACGGAACTGGGTTTCTTTTCCATCCGGTGCAACAGCATCTTTGTGTTCATCTTTATATATAGTTTTTGAAGTGAAATTTTGCGCTCCGATGCGGTCAAAAAACTCATCTTCAAATGTGGTAAACAAAACTTTTACATCGTTTTCCGTTTTATTAATAATCGGACATATATAAAACGGAAGATCAGAAAAGCCTTTAACCAGCACAAAATCTTTTAGGAATTGGTAGTTATAATTTTCATAGGATAACTCTTCGGCATTTTCTTTTTCATCCAGGCAAAGTGTAAAGCCATATTTTTTATTTATATATCGTTTTGAAGCCGTGCCGCAATTGGAAGTAGGTACAAAATCTTCAAATGTGCGACTGACTTCCTTGTACCCTCTTTTTATATCCTCCTGTTTTGCTTTGAGCAAGGTTAGTACTTCTTCAGCTGCTGCCTGTGATGGAAAATACATATATAAAGTATTGGAGCTTGATACATATACTGATTCATTATAAGTAGAAAACGGTGGCAAACCAAAAACCGGTTCCAGTGCCAGGCGAAAAACAACAGCAGGTATTGTAGAATGTTTAATTGTCATTTTATCAGTAACGTAATCCGGTTCTGATATATCCTCAATCACTATTTTATTAAGATTCAGGTTGGCTATCTCTCCCGACATATATATTTTACCATCGGCATTATTAACTTCCTTACCGGTAACAGACATTTCTGTCAATTTAATTTGATCGTCCTCAATCCGGGCAATGTACTTACAGTTGGTTGTAACTTTCGTCTCCCTGCCTCTTTTAATAGTAACGACATTTTGATCAAAGGAAAAAGAAACTGCATCGGTAAAATATTTTAACGGATCAACCTGGGCCGATACATTGATACTTATAAGAAGACTTGCAGCAATGAGTAGAATTTTCATATAATAAATTTAGGGAGGTTGAGAAATGAATATAAACAGATGCAAAGAGCAAGTATACTCAAATTCAACAACTTTCCCTAATGTGATTCAGGTAATGTATCGCAGCTTTAAAAGCACTGTAAGTGATAAGTTGATGGAGAGATATGCAGACTGTTAATTACTGTGTTTACAGCTTATAGTTTGATTGCCCACTTGTGTATTGCTTTTTATTAGGTTTGTGTAACAGTAATTGAATATCACTACTAAACATTTTTAAAAACTTTTTAATTACATGGAAACAAATAAAGCACCTGAGAGTGATGCAGTAATTATTGCACGCGAGAAAGAAAAAACCAAACGCAGTATGATGTTATATGGTTTTTCAAGTGTAATTGTTCTTATTGGTTTATACTTCGTTTTCAGAGGAGCAGAAAACGGAGGGAAGCGCAAAGTAGATGTTGATTTATCTACCGGTAAATTTTCTTTCTCTGTGGATAAACCAATTGTTGAGCAGATCAATCAGCCAACAAAAGAATTTAAAACTGATGGAAAAACAGTAGAGTTCACTACAGGAAAAGCAGATGAGTCGGTAGTGAAACAATTAAATGCACAGAATATTTCTGCAAAACCAACGGAGTTTACTGGAAAGAACCTTGTGAATCTTAATGCTGGCTATCTGCTCACTGTAGAGCATCCTGAATGGTGGCAGGTTGGATATGATCCATCAGGATTAAGTAATCCATTGCAGCCAATTAATTCTGTTTATTCAGCAGAAGGTGAAGTGTTCAATGTTAATAAGGAACAAATGCAGCAGGGTGAAAATCTGCAGCAGTATGTAGAGCGAAATTTAAATGCAATGATTTTACTGGGACTGTTGGAAGGCATCCCTGATATCAGTTATGATAAAGAATATCAAACTGCATTTCTCACGTATACCAATTCACAAACAGGAGGAATATCTTATCAGAAGATAGTGCGTAAAGGAAATACTGCATACGCAGCAACAGCAAATTATAATGGTTCCACAACTGGAGAAGGAAAGATTAATGATCTGGTGAATATGGTTGCTTCTTTTACGGTGATTGAGTGATCCTTCTACGCTATTGCATAGCTTCGAAGGACGAGGGTGATTGAGTGCTTCTTTGTTTGTTTATAATAGCGAGTTTTTAGAAGTGCAAAAAGAGAGGAATAAATTCTTTGCATTGTCACTTTTAAAATGTTTTTATTCTTTGACGAATCTTTTGGTAGTTACTCCTTTGTCGTTTGAAATTTGAACAAAATAAATACCACTATAAAATTTGCTTACATCAATATTTATTGATTGATAGATTTGCTGTACCCATAATTTTCCCCCAAAGAAATTGGAAATGGAAAGAGTAGTATTATAATTCTCTTGTTCAGAGAATGTTACAATTAAGTTATTAGAAGCAGGATTTGGGTGAATATCAAACAATACATTTCCTAAGCTGTTTTGCTCAATACCTGTTGTAATACAAGGTGCAGAGTTTGTTTTCTTCAAATTGTAAAATCCAACATTTTGATTCTGGTAATAATAATTTCCTATAATGGAATCGCAGCCATTGTAAAATTTTGCATTTAAGGTAACAACTGCACCAAGCACACTTCCGCAAGCGGAGTCAACATCAATGTTGGTAATAGTGAATACAAGACTATCGTTAATTCTTTGTGCGGCAAAATTCCCTGCAAGACATAAGATTGTTCCTCCGGGTAATCCTGTATAATTTAAGTACCCATATACTGAATCGTTTGAAAGAAAATCTAAATCCCATGTTACGGTTCCTGTTGCATTTAAAAGAGTGTTGGTAAATGTACCTGTGTAATGGTACGTGTATGAATTTGCGTGAGTTGAAAAAAGGGGGCAGGTGAAACTTAATAGTACAATGTTTTTCATGTTGCTGGGAATTATTATAAAGAATAATAATTTTTCTCAATATTCTCTTCAGATCTATTTATTGTTTGATGAACCTTTTAACACGGCTACCTTTTTCGTTTACTATTTTTATCAGATAGAAACCGCTGTTTAATTTGCTGACATCTATTGCAACTGTGGGTTGATTGAAAATATTAATTGATTCTATTATTTCTCCAGTGAGATTGATTATTTCAATGTTACTGTGCAAAGCATCTGAATTTTTTATTTGAATATTAATATTAGAAAAAACAGGATTATTTAAAATGTTAAATGATTCAGTGTTTTCGATGTGATTTAAGCCCACATTGCTGCAAATTGTATCTGTAGAATAAAAAATTCTATTATCGAAATTAGGTAAGCCAAAAAAAACTGCAGAGGAACTCCCGTACGTTACCAGATTTGGCTGAATTGAGGGTGTTGAAGAACTGGCACAAGTGATGGCATTCAAATAAGTCTGAACGAAATTATTTGAAATGAAATATATTTTATGATCTGGCGCTAATTGCATTTGTCCCATAAAGTTGAAAGAGCCTGAAGTAAATGGAATAGTTGAATAACTGCCGGCAATATTTGTTGAACTAAGATTATATTGGCCAATATCTACTGTTGAACCATTTTCTTTTCCGAAATAAAAATAATTGGAAGCGGATGAAAATTCAAAATAGCCAGATCCGTGAATAAAAACTGGAATTCCTGGAATTCCTGTAGTTGTATTGAATGGTAAAATTGCAGTGCTGTCATTTGCTGATGAAACCGCAATCCATTCTCCATTCGGAGAAGCTTTAATCATATTCTTAAAGTTACCAAAATAATCATTCTCAAATTGAAGACCTGCATTAGTTACACTGTAAATTCGAAGCTTGCCTGAAGTTGCATCAGTTATTAATATCCAATAATCTTCCCCATTTGTATTTCGTATTGCACACAGACCTTCATAAGAAGATATATATAACATTTGCTGCTGATTTACTACGGCACCCAAGCCGCCATTAGAAGTTGCATCCAATTCAAACCAGGAAAGACCGCGACCGGATGGTTGGCTTGCTACTGGTCCTCCTGAATTAAATTCTACTTCCTCCATTGTAAATAGATAATAATGATTAGGCTCACCCGGCTTGGGAATGAAAACAGA
>JBDTVD010000124.1:0-9612 GCA_040007375.1 Bacteroidota bacterium
ATCAACGAACCAGTATGAAAGATAAGAAGAGGATAAAAATCTTACTGAAACATCCGTATATCCTAATCCGGCGAAAAATATTTTATATATTCCAAAAGAATATTCGAATGTTGTAATTACTGATTTGGCAGGAAGAACAATATTAAATTGTGCAAATTATGGCTCATTAAATATTGAAAGCTTGACTTCCGGAAGTTATATTCTCACTGGTAAAAACGATACAGGTAATACCATCATTCAATCCTTTGTGAAACAATAATTGTATTTATGAGGGCAGCAATAATTTGCTGCCCTCTTTTTTTGTATATTTGAATATGATTTCTTCACTAAAAGTACTTTTGATTTTCCTGCTTTTATCCCCAGTATGTACAGCTCAACCTAACCTTGTACCCAATGGTGATTTTGAGAATTACTCATCATGTCCTAATTCTCTTGGACAGATATATAAAGCAGAACCCTGGTTTCAGCCTTATACACCACAATGGAGTTCAGAATATTATAATGCATGCGGAAGTGGTCATGCAGGAGTACCCGATAATGATTTAGGAAGCCAATTAGCAAAATCTGGCTTTGGATATGCGGGAATAGATACTTACTCAAATGGTTTTGATTTTAGAGAATATATTGAAGTTGAATTGACTGACACTCTTGTTCAAAATGTTAATTACTGCGTAGAATTTTACGTTTCAGTTTCAGAAAACTGGTCAGTTGGGGTTGATGGAATTGGTGCTTACTTTAGTTCAGATTCTCTTATATATGGTAGTCCACCATATGGTGTTTTAAATTTGGTTCCTCAAGTGCAAAATCCATCAGGCAATGTTATAAGTGATACATTAACCTGGACACTTATTAAAGGAGAATTTGTTGCTAATGGCGGAGAGCGATTTATTACGATCGGCAATTTTAAAACAGATGCAATGACTGATACTATTCATCAGGGTAACGCTATTTTTTCACATTTTTATATTGATGATGTTAGTGTGGTGCAAGGCAGTTGTAATGTTGGTGTCAATGAATTTTCCCCGGAATCCATAGTTTCAGTTTTTCCAAATCCTACAACTTCCAAACTATATATAAAATCACCTCTACAGTCAGAAATAATCTCATTTAAACTTTTTGATTTGACCGGAAAAGAGATTTTAGAAACGAAAGATAAAGTATTAGATATGTCTGAATTATCTCCGGGATTGTATTTTTATCAAATTCAAATGAAAGGTGAAAATATATTTACTGGAAAAGTAATTAAAGAATAGTGCACTCTTATTTCGTTTTTGCATTTGAAATCATTTATCCTAAATCCAAATCTATAACATTAACGGAAAAAGAATTTATTCTTCAGGTTACAATGGAATTAAAACTGTCAATTGTTCCTCATTCTCAAAAGGAATTTATTTTATTAAAATAACGGATTCGGAAAATCAGGTAACAAAGAAATTTATTCTTGAATAGAATTGTGATCACCTCTCATCCAACATCTCACATCTTACATCTCACTAAAAAATCAACATGTTAAAATAAACTCTGTTCCATTTCCGGGTTTAGAGGTAACATCAATGTGTATATCATGAAAGGATGCAACGGTTCTTACAATGGTAAGTCCTAATCCGTAACCTTCATTCATATCATGATGCACTCTTTTAAAACGATCAAATATTACCGGTAACTCATCTTCCGTTATTCCAACACCTGTATCTTTTATTACTACTGTTTTCTTACTATTGATAACTGAAGTAATTATTTCAATGCTGCCGTTCTCATTGTTATACTTGATGGCATTGTTGATAATATTAAAAAACATCGTATAGAGTAAAGTTTTGTTGCAGGGACTTAATTCAAATTCATCTTTATAGTTCTTTATTACTTTAATATTTTTTTCCTGCAGACGTTCTTCAATCTCTTCAACTATTTCATCAAGCAGTTCTGTAACTTTAATATGATCTTTCTTTAAGTACTGATCATTTTCAATTCTCGAAATCAATAAAAGTGCTTTAATGATTTTACTCATTCTTCCCAGCGTACGTTGCGAATCGGTAAGTTTAACCGCAACCTCTTCACTCACTTTTGCATCAATAATAATATTCTCCAGTCTGTTTTGCACAATGCTGATAGGAGTCTGCAGTTCATGAGAAACATTGGCAATAAATTCTTTTTCTGTAAGGAATGCAGCTTTGATTTTATGCATCATGTTGTTAATGCTTTTATCAAGATGACTGAATTCATCTGTAGTGCTGGGAACTGCTTCTGTATTAAAACTGATGGGTGATAAGGTCTGCTTTAGTTTTGTTTCAATGATGCGGTTGAAAGGTTTCAATAACAATCTCACAAAACCCATATCAATAAAAACACTTATCAATACTACTACAATCATTGCCCATAACGAAAATTTGGTAATAGTTTTCTTCAACTGTTCAACAGTGCTGATACCTTCACCGATCTTCAAACGGTACATCTGATTGTCGTACACAAAAGGCAGGGTAATGCTTCTATGATTTAATATCTCACCACCAACATTGCTTTTTTCATTTACAATGCTGATGGAGGAATCAACTTTAGCTTCAAATACCGGAGCAATAGAAATAAATTCTTCTTTAAGTATATTATAACTTTCAAAGCTGCAATCCTGCTCCCTGATGATATCGTTGATACCACCTAACTTTATTATTTTAAGAACTTTTTCACTTCTTGCTCTTAGTCTTTTGTCAGTATGATTGTAAACAATTTTTTCAACTATAATTGGAAGTATTGCACCAAAGGCCAGTACAATTACTGCTTTCGATAATGCATTATATATAGCAAATTTGACCTGTAACTTCATTCGTAATTTTACCCTGTAATTTTATAACCTATTCCCCGCACTGTTTCAAACCAGTCAATTGGTGCTGCAGCAGAAAGTTTTTTTCTAAGGTTTTTTATATGTACATCTATATAATTGGATTCATAATCATCTTCCAGCACATCACCCCAGATATGTTCTGTTAACTGCATGCGGGTAAGTACTCTGTTTTTATGTAAAGCCAGATAATGGAATAAGTCAAATTCTTTTTTAGTGAGATTGATGCTTGTTTCTTCAACATGTACGGTTCTGTTAGAAATATCAATGGTGAAGTCATGCACTTTCATGGTGTTATTTTTCAATCCATGTTTTCTTCTTAAAATAGCCTGCATGCGTGCAGATAATTCTGCCAGTGAAAATGGTTTCGGTATGTAATCATCAGCTCCCAGATCAAGCCCTTTTATTTTATCTTCTACTTCACTTCTTGCAGTAAGTATAATAAATGCAGCTTCAATATTTGCTTTGCGTGCATCACGTAAAACTTCCAGGCCATCCATATCAGGAAGTCCAAGATCCAGTAAAATAAAATCGTAACTGTTAACGTGAATTTTTTCAGATGCAGCTTTACCGGTAAAGGCAACGTCACAATGAAAATTCTGACGCATTAAATAAATTTCAATTTCATGTGATAAACTCCTTTCGTCTTCAATGATAAGTACGTTCATTTTCTTGAATATTTAGTTGGATATTATTTTTAAGCAACACTGTTAATACTTTTAGTAAGTATGTTACATGCTGATTTAATTTCTTCTGTTGATATGGTAAGTGGTGGTGCCAGTCGCATTTTAGTTTCATCATAGAGAAACCAGTCTGTTATCAAACCATTTGCAATGCACTCATTGATGATGCGATGATTCTGTTCTGCTGATTCAAATTGCACGGCAAGTAATAATCCATCACCGGAAATATTCTTTATAGCAGGATGATTTAATCTTGTACGGATCAGTTTTTCTTTTGCTGCAACAGTTTCAATAATTTTTGATGTTATGAGGAAGTTAAGTGTTGCATAGGCAGCAGCACAACTAACAGGATGACCACCAAACGTTGTGATATGACCTAAAACGGGATTATCAGAAAGACATTGCATCATATTTTTAGAAGCACCAAATGCACCAATCGGCATTCCACCTCCCATTCCTTTTGCGATTGCAATGATATCGGGCTGCAATGAATGCTTCATGAAGGCAAACAAAGTTCCGGTGCGCCCAAAACCTGTCTGTATCTCATCAATTGCAAATAAAGCACCTGCTGTTTTACATTTTTTCTGAAGTGCATTCAGGAAATCAGGCTCCGGTGTTATCACTCCTGCTTCTGCCTGTATCACTTCTGTAATTACGCATGCAACGGTTGCATCAATTTTAGTTAATGATGATGTGTTATTGAATTCAATAAAATCAACTTCAGGAAGCAAGGGATGATATGCACTTCTGAAATATTCATTGCTCATCAGGCTGATTGCACCTAATGTACTGCCGTGATATGCATTCGTACAAGCCAATATTTTTTTTCTTCCTGTAAATCGTCGTGCTAATTTGATAACTCCATCAATAGCTTCCGATCCTGAATTAACAAAATAGTAACTGTCAATTCCCGGAGTTAATGAAGCTAAAAGTTGCGCAAGTTTTACCTGCGGAGATTGTATATATTCACCATAAACCATCAGGTGCATATATAAATCTACCTGCTCTTTTACAGCAGCAACAACATCAGGATGACGGTGACCGATATTACTTACTGAAATTCCGGAAATGAAATCCAGATATTTCTTTCCATTTACATCAGTGAGATAACATCCTTCCGCAGAAACAATTTCCAGCATCATCGGAGCAGGACTTGTCTGCGCCAGATGTTGCAGAAAAAGTTGCCGCTGACTAATCATGTATTCAAAATATTACAGTGATGAAAGTGCAGACTTTATAGCATCAATTTTTGATTCTGCATCAATGCGTTTTTTTGTTTCTGATGCAATGATTTCAGGCTTTGCATTAGAAATAAATTTTTCATTGCCCAGTTTATTCATTACCGATTTTAAAAACCCTTCTGCATATTCCAGTTCTTTCTGCAAACGTTCGCGCTCAGCATCCTTATCAACTGTATCACCATAAGGAATAAAACATTCTAATGAATCAACAAGGAATGCACTGCAGTTGGCAGGAGGTTCTAATATATATTGTAATACAGAAATATTTGCCAGTCGTTTGATGATAGAATTAAAATCACCGGGATGAACAGTGTTTTTTGCAGGTTCCATTATATATAGCTGCAATGGTTGTTTTGGTGAAATGTTTTTTTGCTGACGATAATTCCTGATCTCACTTATAAGTGATTTACACAGTTCAAATTGTGCCAACAGATCTTTATCGTACTTATCGGTTTTTGGCCATGACGTAATAATGATGTCATCTCCTTCTTTCCGTTCTTTTACTGCATGCCACAATTCTTCTGTGATGAAAGGCATGAAAGGATGGAGTATAGTTAACAGTTGTTCAAAGAATGCGCATGATGCATTGTAGGTTGCAGCATCAATTGGCAATGATTCACCATTAATAAATTCCGGTTTGATGGCTTCCAGGTACCATGCACAGTAATCATCCCACACTAATTTGTAAGATGCCATCAATGCATCGCTGATTCTGTATTTAGAAAAGTGATCATTAATTACTGCAAGCTGTTCTGCTATTCTGTTCTCTAACCAGGTTATTGCTTTCTTTCTTGTTTCCGGTTGTTCTGCTTCGTAATCTACTTTCCATCCTTGTATCAATCGGAAGGAGTTCCATATTTTATTGGAGAAGTTTCTTCCCTGCTCACAAAATGATTCATCAAAAGGTAAATCATTTCCTGCAGGTGAACATAACAGCATTCCCATACGAACTCCATCAGCACCATATTTTTCAATCAGGTCTAAGGGATCAGGAGAATTACCTAATGACTTTGACATTTTACGTCCCTGTTTATCACGAACAATTCCTGTGAGATACACATTTGTAAAAGGCTTCTCTCCTTTATATTCATAACCTGCAATGATCATTCGTGCCACCCAGAAAAATAAAATTTCCGGCGCAGTTACTAAATCATTCGTTGGATAATAATATTTAATATCAGCATTATCAGGATTTGCAAAACCATCAAACACACTGATAGGCCACAACCAGGAGGATGCCCATGTATCCATTACATCTTCTTCCTGTTTTAATTCAGCAGCAGTTACATTGATGTTGCGTGATTTGAATTTTACAACTGCTTCATCAACTGTTGCACAAACTTCAAATTCTCCATCAGCATTATACCATGCAGGAATACGATGTCCCCACCAGAGTTGTCTGCTCAAACACCAGTCGCGAACATTTTCCATCCAGTGTTTATAGGTATTAACAAACTTTGATGGAATGAGATTTACTTCACCATTAACAACAGCATCCAGTGCAGGTTTGCTGATGTCTTTCATCTTCAAATACCACTGCATAGAAAGACGTGGTTCAATAACAGCATTGGTACGTTCACTATGTCCAACCTGGTGTGTATAGTCTTCCGATTTTTCAATCAATCCTTCTTCTTCCAATTGCTTGATGGCCATCTTACGTGCAACAAAACGATCAAGACCAACAAACACCTGTCCTTCTTTTGAAATAGTTCCGTCTTCGTTTAATGTATCAATTACCGGAAGATTATGACGTAATCCGATTTCATAATCCACTATATCATGTGCAGGAGTAACCTTTAAACATCCGGTACCAAATTCCATATCAATAGCTTCATCAGTAATAACAGGAACAGCACGATTTACCAATGGTACAATTACATTTTTTCCATGCAGATGTTTGTAACGGTCATCATCAGGATGAACAGCAACAGCCACATCACCCATAATTGTTTCCGGACGAACCGTTGCAACAGTAAGATAACCATTTCCTTCTTCATATATATACTTTACATAAACAAGTTTGCTTCTCGTTTCTTTAAATAATACTTCTTCATCACTTAAAGCAGTTTTAGCAGCAGGGTCCCAGTTCACCATCCGCTTGCCTCTATATATAAAACCTTTATTATATAAATCAATAAAAACATTTACAACATCACGATAATATCCATCATCCATAGTAAACGAAGTGCGTTCCCAATCACATGATGCACCCAGTTTTTTAAGCTGTTCGAGAATGATACCTCCATATTTCTCTTTCCATTGCCATGCATATTTTAAAAACTCCTCACGACTGAGATCAGATTTTTTAATTCCCATTTCGCGAAGCATGTGAACTACTTTAGCTTCCGTTGCAATTGATGCATGATCAGTTCCCGGAACCCAGCAGGCATTTTTACCAAGCAAACGTGCGCGGCGGATCATAACATCCTGAATGGTGTTATTCAGCATATGACCCATATGCAATACACCAGTAACATTAGGAGGAGGGATTACAATTGTATAAGGTTCCCTGTCATCAGGCACGGAACGGAAATATCCTTTTTCCATCCAGTATTTATACCATTTATTTTCCGTTGCCGAAGGGCTGTATGTCTTAGCTATTTCCATTAAATCACTGCAATTTTTTTGAAGTAGCGAAGATAACTAAATCCTCCCTATGGTGGAAGATGGCAATTCCGGCATTACCATTTGGATTATATTTGACCAGAGTACGGAATATATAATGCCATATGAAAATAAATCTGACACACCGAATTTTTATCGCACTGATACTGGGAATTATAACAGGGCATTTATATCGTACTTACTATCCTGACCCTGCAGATTATGAAAGTTTTGCCTCTAATGTTCAGGTGCTGAGCGATATTTTTCTGCGCCTGATAAAAATGATAATTGCTCCGCTGGTTTTTACAACTCTGGTAGTTGGTGTGGCAAAGGTGGGCGACTTTAAAAGTGTTGGAAGGATTGGTGTTAAAACACTGGTTTATTTTCAGATTGCAACATTACTTGCATTGACATTAGGACTGTTGCTGGTAAACATTTTCGAACCGGGAAAAGTGATGCAGCTTCCTTTACCTCCGGGAAATGCAGCAACGGGTGTAGCACATAATGTTCCTTCGTTTAAAGATTTTATTTCGCATGTAATTCCTAAAAGTGTGATTGAAGCGATGGCGAATAATGAAATACTACCCATCGTTGTTTTTTCTTTATTCTTTGGAGTTGCAATGGCATCGTTTGGTGAGAAAGCAAAAGGTATTGTGCATGCATTTGATATGATTGCTCACATCATGTTCAAAGTAACCAACTATGTAATGCTGTTTGCACCATTTGGTGTGTTTGGTGCTATTGCAGCAGTTGTTGCCAAACAGGGAATAGGTATCATCAGCGGATATATATATCTGATCAGTTGTTTTTATGGAGGATTGATATTTTTCGGTTTTGTAATACTTGGTGGAATTTGTGTTTCATTGAGAATTCCGTTTTTAAAATTACTCAGTCATATTAAAGAACCAATGCTATTGGCTTTCTCCACGGCAAGCAGTGAATCTGCATTTCCAAAGACAGTAGAAGCTCTGGAGAAATACGGATGCAGCAATCGTATTATCAGTTTTGTATTACCACTTGGATATTCATTTAATCTTGATGGTTCTATAATGTACATGACATTTGCAACTGTTTTTATTGCGCAATCATATGGTATTGAATTTACATTAGGACAGGAGATAACTATGATGCTGATGTTGCTGATAACAAGTAAAGGGATGGCCGGAGTTCCGCGTGCATCGCTGGTAGTTATTTCCGGTATGCTTTCCACATTCAGCATTCCCGAAGCAGGATTACTTTTATTATTAGGAATTGATCAGTTGCTTGACATGGGAAGATCAGCTACTAATGTTATTGGAAATGCTGTTGCAACCGCTGTAGTAAGTAAGTGGGAGGGAGAATTGAATGTGAGTAAGGAGTAGGGAATATCGAATATCGAACAAGGAATGTCGAATGATGAAGTTTGAATTTTTCAATCATAATAAATCATCATAATCATAAAGATCAGCGTTCTATTTATCCTTTTAAAATATTGAATATTAAATTTTGAATGTTGAATTCTGAAGTTTCATCATGTCTGGTTCCGGTGTCTTCGCCGGAATCCATTTAAAAATTTTAGTGATTGAAAAAAATCCATTTGTCTGGTTCCGGAGTCTTCGCCGGAATCCATTTAAAAATTTTTAATGATTGAAAAAACATCTATCCAGACTCCAGGCTGGAAGTAGATTTTTTTTATTGATGATTTTACTCCGGCGTGGACGCCGCAATCAATATAACATGATCTTCTTTCAAGCATTCCGGCGTAGACGCCGGAACGAGTGATTTGATTTAGTTACAATGTAATTTTTTCACTAACTCCTAACTCCTATATTTGTAGTAGACAATCAAAAATATGACAACACAGGAAAAATTAAACTGGATTAGAAAAAATTTTATTGATATGATTAAGTCACTTCCTGCTGATACAAAAGGTAAATGGGGAGTGATGAATGCACAACAAATGGTGGAGCATATGTCGTACTCAGTAAAGCAGGCAAACGGAAAGGATAAAAGAAAATTACTCACTCCTGATGAGCTCCTGGAAAGAATGCGAAATTTTATGTTAAGTGATAAGCAGTTTAAAGAAAACACAAAAAATGTTGAGTTGCCTGATACTGCATTACCGGTTCAAAATCCAAGTATGCTTCATTCGGTAGAAGAACTGGAAGCAGAGATTGATTTAATGGTGCAGCACTTTGATGGAAATGAAAGTAAAAGTGAAATGAATCCTTTTTTCGGTGCAATGAATTATGATGAGTGGGTGCATTTACTTCAT
>JBDTVD010000125.1:0-9583 GCA_040007375.1 Bacteroidota bacterium
GGCTAATCAATTTAAAAATGCAGGAAAGAGTGTAGTGTTGGGAGCTGCTGATACTTTCCGTGCAGCAGCTGTTGATCAGTTAACAATCTGGGCACAACGTGCAGGTGTACCACTTGTAAGTCAGGGAATGGGTGCTGATCCCGCATCCGTTGCTTTTGATACTGTGAGTTCTGCTGTTTCTCAGAATGCAGATGTGGTGATTATTGATACTGCAGGACGTTTACATAATAAGATAAACCTGATGAGTGAGCTCACTAAAATTAAACGTGTGATGCAGAAAGTAATTCCTGATGCACCACATGAAATACTTCTCGTGCTTGATGCATCAACAGGTCAGAATGCTTTTGAACAGGCAAAACAGTTTATCGCCGCAACAGAAGTAAACGCACTGGCTTTAACTAAACTGGATGGCACTGCAAAAGGTGGTGTTGTGATTGGTATTTCTGATCAGTTTAAAGTTCCGGTAAAGTATATTGGAGTAGGTGAGAAGATGGAGGATCTTCAGTTATTTGACAGAAATGAATTTGTTAGTTCACTGTTTGATTCATAAAGAGATGAAAAAAATAATACTGGTAATTTTAATGCTTTCAGTAAAGTTTTCTTACAGTCAGGATTTTTCAATATATATAGCTGATAACAGGGGAAATCAGAATATCTCTTACGATTATCTTCTGACAAACGACAGTCTTATCATTACCGGAATTTCTGATTATGCAAAAACCAAGGTGGATTATCTCCGCAGAAAGTATACAAAGGAAGAAGTAAAATCATTGAAAACTTTCTTTAAGAAGTTCAAACTGGATAGCATAAAGGATAATTACTTTTCCGACTATTCCAACTTTGAATATATTTCTGCTGATCATTTTCCACGGGTGATTGAAATAAGATTTCGGATCGGAGAACGCAAAGCATATACTAAGTTAACCAACTCTTATGTTGTTTACCTCACTGATTTTTTTAATGAGATGGATATGCTTCTCCCAAAGGAAGTGACGTTTCAGCTCAAGCCTGCAGATTTTGCAAAGTCATTTTGATATTCATTTAACAGATATATATAATCAAATTATTTCATGCGTAGTAAAACAAACAGGCAGAATAAAATTAATGTGGTAACGCTTGGTTGTTCCAAAAACCTGGTGGATTCGGAAGTGCTGATGGGTCAGTTGCGTGCCAATAAGATGGATGTGGTGCATGAGAATGATGTAGATGCTAATATCATTGTGATTAATACCTGTGGTTTTATTGATAACGCAAAACAGGAAAGTATTGATACAATCCTTCATTACGCAAGAGAAAAAGAAAAAGGTAACATTGATAAGTTGATTGTCACAGGTTGTCTGAGTGAACGCTACAAACCGGAGTTGGAGAAGGAAATCACTAATGTGGATGCTTATTTCGGTACACGTGATCTGCCAAGATTATTAAAAGTATTAGGTGCTGATTATAAACATGAATTAATCGGCGAACGTTTACTTACTACACCCATACATTATGCATATCTTAAAATCAGTGAAGGTTGCGACAGACCCTGTTCATTCTGTGCAATTCCGCTGATGCGTGGAAATCATATTTCAAAACCAATTGATGATCTGGTAAAGGAAGCAACATCACTTGCAGCAAATGGTACAAAAGAATTGTTGCTGATAGCACAGGATTCCACTTACTACGGATTGGATATATATAAAGAACGTCGTTTAGCAGAATTGCTTCAACGGTTAAGTGATGTGAAAGGAATTGAATGGATCCGTTTGCATTATGCATTTCCATCTGGCTTTCCATTGGATGTACTGGATGTAATCCGTGAGAGAGAGAATGTCTGCAATTATCTTGATATGCCTTTGCAGCATGTAAGTGACCATATGCTGAAATCCATGCGTCGTGGTACTACACGGAATAAAACTATGGATCTTGTAAATATGGTTCGTGAACGTGTTCCTGGAATTGCATTACGTACTACTTTGATTTCCGGTTATCCCGGAGAAACACAGGAGGATCATGAACAGCTGGTGTCATTTGTAAGTGAAATGAAATTCGACAGGCTGGGAGTGTTTACATATTCACACGAAGAGAATACACATGCTTATTTATTGAATGATGATGTGCCTGATGAAGTAAAGCAGGAACGTGCTGACGAGATTATGTCTGTTCAGCAGGATATCAGTAATGCAATCAATGAAAGCAAAGTAGGTAATATATATAAAGTACTCGTGGATCGTAAGGAAGGAGATTATTTTGTAGGTCGTACAGAATTTGATTCTCCTGAAGTGGATAATGAAGTGCTGATTGATGCAGGAAAATGGTATGCACGACAGGGAGATTTTGTAAATGTAAAAATTACAAAAGCGCAGGAGTTCGATTTGTATGGCGATGTAGTGCAGTAATATCGGTATAAGTAAAAATAGAATCAGGCTTACTAAATAAGATAAAGAGAAAGGTTATGGTTTCATCATCTGTTTCAATAAAAAAGGAAAGCCTGCAATATGATAAAACAGGAATTCTCTCTCCTCTGATAACGGAATATCTTAAGGGTGCTGATTCTCTGAAATCATTTTATTCCTACACTCCTGAATTATCTTCTTTTGAAAAAGCAATGGAAGCACGAAAGAAGTTTCCATTTTACAGAAAGGAACTTGCATCAATTTTACTTGAACAGAATCAGCATCTTCTTGAAAATTATCCGGAAGTAAACAGTAATATAAAATCACTGTCGGATGAAAATACATTTACAGTTACAACAGGACATCAGCTCTGCATTTTTACAGGACCATTATACTTTATATATAAAATTATTTCAACAATAAATCTTGCTGAGCAGCTGAATAAAAAATACCCGGAAAATCATTTTGTTCCTGTATACTGGATGGCTGCAGAAGATCATGATTTTGAAGAGATCAATCACATTCACCTGTTTAATAAAAAACTGAAATGGGAACTGGATGCTAAAGGAGCTGCAGGTGATCTTGATCCGGAAACGATGAATGGACTTTTCGCTGAGTTGAAAGAGGTAATGGGAAACAGTGAGCATGCAAAAGAACTCTTCACCATTTTTGAAGAAGCATATATGTTCAATAATAATCTTGCTGATGCAACCCGTTTTCTTGTATATAAATTATTAGGTGAATATGGTGTTGTTGTTTTTGATGGAAATGAGCCTGAATTAAAGAAGTTGTTTATTCCTGTTATTAAGGATGAACTGGTGAAACAATCTTCCTTTGATCTTGTTGACGCTACAAGTAAGAAACTGCAGGAACTGGGTTATAAAGCACAGGTAAATCCACGAAGCATCAATCTCTTTTTTATGGAGGATGGTGTTCGTGAAAGAATTGTAAAAGCTCCTGATGGACATTTTGAAGTGGTGAATACTGATCTTTCTTTCTCTGCAGAAATGATGCTTAACCTGATGGAAACACAGCCCGAACGGTTCAGCCCGAATGTGGTGTTACGTCCGCTTTATCAGGAATATATATTACCCAACCTTGCGTATGTTGGTGGGCCCGGAGAATTATCATATTGGCTGCAGTATCGTTCTATGTTTGAATATCACCATGTACATTTTCCTGTTTTAATACAACGTGGAAGTGTGTTACTGGTAGATCAACAGTTAAATAAAAAACTTTCGCAATTCAGAATGACACCTGCAGATTTATTCATTCCTGTAAATGATCTTATTCACCAGTTTATAAAAGAGGAAGCCGGTGATTTTGATATCACTGAAATTAATGCGCGCTTTAAACAGGTTTTTGATTCGCTCCGTGAAAAAGCAAATGCAATTGATCAGAGTCTTGCAGGAACAGTAAATGCAGAAGAACAAAAATTAGTGAATGCTGTTGATGGTGTAAAGAAGAAAGTGCTGGCTGCTGTAAAACGTCAGAATGAAACTTCTGTTCAGCAATTAAAAGCTACAAAGGAAAAAGTTTTTCCCGAAGGTGTGTTGCAGGAACGGTATCTGAATTTTATTCCTTTTTATCTTCAGTATGGAAAAGCATTTATTGAAATGCTGAAACAGGAAATTGATGTTACTGAAAAAGGAATGATTGTTCTTACGCTGGAATAATTTTTTTAAAAGCGGAATTTATCCATCAGTTCCGTTGTGCTCACTTTTACTTTAACGGTATATAATCCTTGCGGAAGTTCAACAAGCGGAACGGATGTAAGCTGGTTCGGTGGAACGGATTGTTCAATTACTTTTTTATCCTGCTGATCATAAATAACAAGTGCCAGAAGTCCCGAATCGCCCGTCACAACTTTTAAATAGATGTAACCTGCCATCGGATCTACATATACTGTAAGTCCCTCACTGGTTCTGGATTCTGATTTAACTTTCAAGTAAAATGATGGTTCTGATGAAAAGCCGGATAAGTTGATCATAATTCCGGCAGTTAATCTCTTTTAAATAATATGAATATGCAAAGTTGAGTATGGTACTGAATCTGGTTAAATAATTTCAGCCATGAAGCTGATTTTCTGATTTGATTACAGCAAGAATATATAGCTGGACGCAATTCAAAAAATTTTTTTGGCCAATCTCTGTTTTTAAGTTGCCAGTGTACTATTAGTATAATCTATATTTTTACCTCATAACATTTATTATGGCAACGAAGGAAGAATTTATTTCTGCAATAAACCAGGGCTATGCATGCAAGGGAGATTTTATAACACTTGGAGGTGCTGTTTTTAATGGCGCATGTTGTTCGGAAGCACATGTTACTGCTCCGCTTAAAACGTTTAACCGCCACGGTCTGATTGCCGGTGCAACTGGAAGCGGAAAAACCAAAACGCTGCAGGGTATTGCAGAGCGTTTATCAGAAAAAGGAATTCCAGTGTTGCTGATGGATATTAAAGGTGACCTGAGTGGTATTGCAAAAGCTGGAACATCAAATGAAAAGCTGGTTGACAGGCATACTAAAATTGGTATTCCCTGGACGCAAATGTCTTTCCCTGCTGAACTTTTATCTCTTTCAAAGGAAAAGGGTGCAAGATTAAGAGCAACTGTTACTGAGTTTGGACCTGTGTTGTTTTCAAAAATTCTTGATCTGAATGATACACAAGGTGGCGTTGTTTCTTTAGTGTTCAAATATGCAGATGATAATAGTTTATTGCTGCTTGATCTGAAAGATTTTAAAAAAGTATTGCAGTATCTCATCAATGAAGGTAAGGAAGAAATTAAAAAAGAATACGGTGCAATAAGTACTGCATCTGCATCAACTATACTCCGTAAAATTGTAGAGATTGAACAACAGGGAGCAGATGAATTCTTCGGTGAAAAATCTTTTGATGTTAATGATCTCATTCGTATTAGCGATGAAGGTAAAGGAATAATTAATATTGTTCGTCTTACAGATATACAGGATAAACCAAAATTATTTTCTACGTTTATGTTATGCCTGCTTGCAGAAATTTATGCAACATTTCCGGAAGAAGGTGATACTGATCAACCAAAGCTGGTGTTGTTTATTGATGAAGCACATCTTGTTTTTAAGGAAGCAAGTGATGCTTTGCTCGAACAACTGGAATCAATAATTAAACTGATCCGCTCAAAGGGTGTTGGTGTTTTTTTCTGTACACAACTGGCAACTGATATTCCTGCAAATGTGTTAAGTCAGTTAGGAATGAAAATTCAGCATGCATACAGAGCGTTTACTGCTAATGATAGAAAGTCAATTAAAACTATTGCAGATAATTATCCAATGTCTGATTTTTATAAAACGGAAGATCTGATGACAGAGCTGGGAATTGGTGAAGCACTCATCACGGTTCTTTCAGAAAAAGGAACTCCAACACCTCTTGCTCATACTTTGTTGTGTGCACCACGATCAGCAATGGATATATTAACCCCTTCTGAAATGGATGCATTGATCAGTAAATCTTCCCTGGTGAAAAAATATAATGAAGTGATTGATCGTGAAAGTGCATATGAGATGTTGAATAAAAAACTCTCTGTGGAGGATGCTGAACCACCTGCAAAAGGTAAAGAAGAACCATCTGTTGCAACTACCATCATTAACAGTACTGTTGGCAGACAGGTTGCCAGAACGGTGGCACGTGAAGTTACAAGAGGATTACTTGGCATCCTGGGATTAAAAGGAACCACCAGTAGAAAAAGTAAATCGTGGTTTTAACTTTCTCAACACTAACATTTTTTTGTTTACAAGATTTAGTTCACTTGTAAATTGTTTTGATGAGGAACTTTATTTTCAACTGAAATTAAAATACTGTTATGCAGGAAATGCCTTCAGATGGAAAGTCTGTTGTTTACCAGTTATTCGTTCGGTTGTTCGGCAATAAAAAAATTCCAACAGTGCTGAATGGAACTCTGGAAGAAAATGGTTCCGGAAAGTTTGATGATATCAATGATGCAGCGTTATTATCACTGCAGCAAATGGGAATTACACACATCTGGTACACAGGAATTATTGAGCATGCAACGATGACTGATTTCACGCATTACGGAATTCAGCCTGATGACTGGCGATTGGTAAAAGGTCGTGCAGGATCACCATTTGCTATTAAAGATTATTTTGATGTGAGTCCGGAGCTCGCTGTAAATGTGGAGGACCGTTTAAAGGAATTTGAAAATCTTATTGAACGCACTCATCGTCATGGATTAAAAGTGATCATAGATTTTATTCCGAACCATGTGGCCCGCAGTTATCACTCTGAATCAGATGATGGCATGCGTAATTTTTTTGGTGCATTTGATGATACCGGTAAAATGTTCGATCCGCAGAATAATTTTTATTACCTGCAGAATGAAAAATTTATTCCACCTGCAGATTATCAGCCATTAGGTGTGGAATATCCTGATCACATGATTTCTCACATTGAAATTCCTGCACGTGTTACCGGAAATAATGTATTGTCGTCAACACCTGGAACTGATGACTGGTTTGAAACAGTGAAACTGAATTTTGGTATTGATATATTTAATAATCAGGAGTCACATTTTCATCCTGTACCAAGAACATGGATATTTCTTCGTGAAGTATTATTGTTCTGGACGAATAAAGGTGTAGATGGTTTCCGTTGTGATATGGCCGAGATGGTGCCTGCTGAATTCTGGAAATGGTTAATTCCACAGGTGAAGGAAGTTAAGGATATTATTTTTATTGCAGAGATTTACGATAATCATCTTTATCATAAATATATATATGATGGAGGTTTCGATTATTTATATGATAAAGCCGGATTGTATGATAAGCTGGTAAGTGTGTTGAAGGAAGAATCTCCTGCATGGCAGATTTCAGATGTACTTCGTCCTGATATAAGCAATCATCTGTTGAACTTTATGGAAAATCATGATGAAGTAAGATTGTCCTCGCAGTTTCTCTGTCGTAATCCCTGGTCTGCTTTGCCTGCTGTTGTTGTTTCTGCTGCTGTTTCATCAGGACCATTTATGGTTTACAACGGACAGGAAACAGGTGAATCTTCTATGGAAAGAGCAGGCTTTGGTGGTGGTAACGGAAGAACTACTATATATGATTACTGGAATTTGCCGGAATTGCAGAAATGGGTGAACAACGGCTTGTTTGATGGAGGTCAGTTGAATGCTTCACAACTTCATTTGCGCAAAACGTATTCAACAATATTAAACACGGTCAGGAATAACAGTTTATTTTCTGATGGACTTTTATACGTGCTTAAAGAGGAAATCACAAGCAATGAAATTACTTCTATTGCAGATCATATATATTGCTTTTTAAGATACAGGAATGGAAAGATGATGTTGATTGCAGTTAACTTCAGCAGAGATCAATATATTCCTGTGTCAATTCAGTTTGATAAATGTCATTGGGAATCTCTTGAAATGAATCCTGATGCAGACTACCTGATAACCGATCTGATTTCCGGAAGCAAACAGGAGTTATTACACAGTAACGAAAATCATGCCTGGCAGAAACCACTGAATATAGTAATTCCATTATCCGGTGCAATGATGTTTGAATTTAGTTTATTAGAAAATTAATCTGATGAAACAGGGAACAGGTAATCCTTTCAATATAATTGTACTGGTAGCAGCACTGGGATATTTTGTAGATATATATGATCTCATTTTATTTAATGTAGTAAAAGTAGCAAGTCTTACTTCATTAGGCTACTCTGGTGAAGAACTGGAACGCAACGGAATATTTTTATTCAACTGGCAGATGACAGGAATGCTCCTGGGAGGAATTCTCTGGGGAATCATGGGTGATAAGAAGGGCAGGGTGAAGGTGCTGTTTGGAAGTATCATACTGTATTCTCTTGCAAATATTGCCAACGGTTTTGCAACGGATATATATAGTTATGCAATCATTCGTTTTATTGCAGGAGTCGGACTTGCCGGAGAGCTTGGTGCAGGAATTACATTGGTAAGTGAATCCATGAATAAAGAAAATCGTGGTTATGGTACCATGCTGATTGTAACCTTTGGTGCATTGGGAGCTGTACTGGCAGCAATAGTTGCAGAAAATTTTAAATGGAATACTGCTTATTTTGTGGGTGGTGGAATGGGATTGCTGTTGTTAGCACTTCGTGTTGGTATTTATGAAAGTGGAATGTTTTCAGAAGTTAAGAATACAAATGTTAAGAGAGGGAACATTCTGGATCTTTTTACAGATAAAAAAAGATTGAGTAAATATATATACTGTATTTTAATTGGTTTACCAATCTGGTATGTGATTGGTGTTTTGATTGCACTGAGTAATAAATTCGCAACTATAAATAATGTGGAAGGAACTATTAAAGTAGGGACTTCTATAATGTTTGCATATATCGGTTTGTCGGTGGGTGATTTAATCTGCGGATTATTAAGTCAGTTATTCCGAAGCAGAAGAAAAGTGGTGATTGCTTATTTGATTTTAAGTACAGTGCTCACAGGTATTTTTTTATTTACAAAAGGATTGTCATTATTCTGGTTTAATGCCATGTGTTTTCTTCTTGGTGCAGCAACAGGATATTGGGCATTATTTGTCACAATTGCATCGGAGCAGTTTGGTACCAATCTCCGGTCAACTGTCACCACAACAGTTCCTAATTTTGTAAGAGGTGCTGTGGTGCCGATCACACTTGGTTTTAAAGTTCTTGAATCTTCCATGGGATCTGTAGAAAGTGCTGCTGTTGTTGGTGTAATTTGTCTGGCACTGGCTTTTATCGCTATATTTAAAGTGGATGAAACTTTTGGTAAGGATTTAAATTATGTAGAGATTTCATGATAACAACTCTTGTTATTGGTGCTTCTGAAAACCCGCAACGGTATTCCTATCTTGCAGTAAAGCGTTTATTAAAATATCAGCATGCAGTAAATGCAATTGGATTGAAAACCGGAAGAATTGATTCTGTAACTATTGACACCGGATTTCCTGATTATAAAAATATCCATACAATTACTTTATATATAAACCCTTCCCGTCAGCCTGCTTATTACGATTATATATTAAGTCTTCATCCCAAAAGAGTGATCTTTAATCCGGGAACAGAAAATCCGGAGTTTGAAATTTTACTGGTTAAGAATAATATTGAAGCTGTGGAAGCTTGTACACTGGTGATGCTATCAACGAACCAGTATGAAAGATAAGAAGAGGATAAAAATCTTACTGAAACATCC
>JBDTVD010000126.1:0-9565 GCA_040007375.1 Bacteroidota bacterium
TCTGTCTATTCCATTCTTCTATTTTCTTCTGGGTTACCTCATTGATAATTTATTTTTTACAATTTGTCTGGGTTATAAAAACAGAATGGAACATCGTGATAAATTAAAACTGCAGAAAGAACTCATCACACAGAAATCCATTGCACGGGAAAATAGTTTAAAGCTGATTATGGAAACACAGGAGCAGGAAAGAAGTCGTATGGCAGAAGACCTGCACGATGAACTTGGTTCAGGATTATCTACAATCCGCTTCCTTATTGAATCACTAAAAATAAAAGGACAAACAGTTCAACCACAGGAGTTGAATTTCATCAGCATGAAATCTGCAGAGATCATAGATAACATGCGACAGATTATCTGGGCAGTAAATCCGGAACATGATAATCTCGCTGATCTGCTTTTTTATATGAAAAGATATTGTGGCGAATATCTCGAAACAAATAAAATTGACTGGAACTTTTACCTCACAGAATCTGTTCCTGCAAGTGCTCTTCCTCCTGGTTTACGACGAAATCTTTTTGCAATTCTTAAAGAAGCACTTCATAATATTGTTAAACATTCCGGTGCTTCACTGGCAGAAGTTACTTTTAAATATAATTCAGATGCTGAGGGAAATCTGCATTGTAAATTAATAATAACTGATAATGGTAAAGGCATAAGTATAAACTCCGTTTCTGATACTGGTAATGGATTGAAAAATATGAAAAGAAGAATGAGAGAAACCGGTGGGTCAATTAACATTTTCAAGAATGAAAATCCGGGAAAAAGCGGTACTGTTATAGAACTGAATTTTATCATTCCATAACATAGAACAAAAGTTAATGACAAAGGTCAGGTATTTTATACGTCCTTTGTTTCATAATATAAAAAATATATATGCAGGAAATTCAGGTTGCAATTGTTGAAGATATCCATATTATCAGAGATGGATTAAAGAATATTCTGGACAGCACAGATGGTTTCTGCTGCACCGGAGTTTATAATACCGGTGAAGAAGCAGCAGCCTCATTAACAGCTTTGAAACCGCATGTTGTATTGATGGATATTAATCTTCCGGGAATATCAGGCATTGAATGTATAAGGCAGGTGAAACAAACTATTCCTGAAACATTTTTTATGATGTTCACGGTGTATGATGATGATGAGAAAATTTTTGATGCACTGAAATCAGGTGCAAGCGGTTATCTGCTTAAATCAACACAACCGGCCAATATTCTGGTAGCCATTCGCGAATTGTATGAAGGAGGTTCACCTATGTCGGCACTTATTGCGCGTAAAGTGGTTGGTTTGCTCCAGGGTGATCAGCGCAAAGAACCATTAAACGGTATGCTGAGTGAAAGAGAAAAGGAAGTACTTACACTTCTTTCAAAAGGATTTTTATATAAGGAAATTGCAGGTCAACTGAATATTTCTATCGGAACAGTAAAACAACACATTCACAAAATATATGATAAACTGCATGTACAGAATCGCACAGAAGCTATCAATAAAGTTTTTCCGAATGGTGTCAGTTAATACTTCACGTTGTTGAAATTTAACCATTGGTAAGGTGAAATCAACCGTTGGCAAAATTTAGGTTGTCTGTGGTGCGTCGATAAACTACCTTCGGTCATTAACTTAAGTTTCTACAAACACACATTTACTGTTGCCACTCAACCGGTAACTTCTTAAATTAATCTTACTGATTACATGAACTGATTGTTTCAGCTCTGTTTTGAGTATGCCACTACTTTGAAATGAACAACCAAAATAATCATAAATGAAAAACACACTTTTATTAATTCTACTCTTTGCAGGATTGAATGCTGATGCGCAGGCACCATTTATCAGGTGGCAAAAATCATTTGGAGGGACACAGGATGAAGCAGCAGGTTTTGGAAATAAAACTATTACTACTCCCGATGGTGGTTTTATTATGGCCGGTCAAACACTTTCTTTGGATGGACAGGTTACTGTCAATCACGATCAGGGTGGTAATGGTGGTTATGGTGATGTATGGGTGGTGAAAACAGACTCTTTAGGTTCCATAATCTGGCAGAAGTCATATGGAAGCGACGGACCGGATGCAGCGCAGGATATTGTTCGTCTGCCTGATGGTGGATATATAATCGCCGCCACTGCAGGTGCCTCAACACCAAGTGGAGATGTAACTTTTACTTATGGTGGTCTTGATTTTTGGGTGATCAGGATTGATAGTGTTGGAAATCTCCTCTGGCAAAAAAATTATGGTGGTTCTGTTGATGATATAGCAAATGCAGTTACTCCAACTTCTGACGGAGGTTTTGTTGTTGCAGGAAGAACCAGCTCTCAGAATAATGGATTAGTATCAGGAATACACAGTTTTAATTCTGATATGTGGGTAATTAAAATTGATTCATTAGGAACGTTTCAATGGCAGAGAACATTAGGTGGATTCTGGCAGGAAGAAGCTTTTTCAGTATGTGAAACTTTTGATGGCAGTTATGCTGTTTTCGGTATTACCGGTTCTAATGATGGTAATGTTTCAGGAAATCATGGCGGTTCTCCAAGTGGTGATTGCTGGTTGGTTAAACTTTCACCGTTGGGTGTTCTTCAATGGCAGAAATGTTATGGTGGAAATAATGAAGAGGCCGGAGCAGATATTCTCGAAACTCCAGCTGATTCAGGATTTATAATGGTTGGCCGTTCACAAAGTAACAGTGGACAGGTAACAGGTAATCACGGATCTGCTTTTGATGTTTGGGTAGTAAAAACAGATCAGTCAGGAAATCTTCTATGGCAGAAATGTTATGGCGGAAGTGCGTATGATAATCCATCTTCTATTAAGGCTTTAGCAAATGGTGATTATATAATCGGAGCTTCAAGTGGCTCTTCTGATGGTGATGTTAGTTTTGGACATGGTAATGATGATTACTGGGCATTGCGTATAACGTCAACAGGAACATTATTATGGGAAAAAACTTTTGGTGGTTTGGTTAATGATCGTATTGGCTCTGTTGATGCAATCGCTGATGGAAATTTTATAATAACAGGTTCAAGCCGTTCAACGGATGGAGATGTTACCGGTAATATTGGTAACCAGGATATGTGGGTTGTTCGCACAGGTCCATGTGTTGATGCAGAAACTCCGGTACCGACTGCTGCAATAGTAAATATATGTATTGGAGATACAGCATCGCTGAGTGTAGCATCAGGAAATCTGAATAGTTCGCAAGGGTGGGTTTGGTATATTGATGCATGTGGTAATGGCATTCCTGTTGGATCAGGAAATTCCATTTTTGTAAATCCAACTTCCACTACAACGTATTATGTTCGTGGTGAAGGTGGATGTACAGCACCCGGAATATGTGCATCTGTAACTGTAAATGTTCATGATCTGCCTCTTCCTATTGCTTATACCAATTCTCCACCATTATTGTCACCCTGCTTTAATGATAGTATTGAATTAATCGCAGGAAGTGTAGCTGAATTGCATTATGCTGACACTGTTATTACATTCAGTTCAGAATATACTTTTAACACTCAGCTTAGAGGATTTGGTGTTCCATATTCAGCAACACAAGTATTGGGTGCACCGGATGTGTATCCGAATTATAGCGATAATAGTTATTCATGGTCACCATTAAGCCAGGATGACCAACGCGAATTTATTGAACTTGGTTTTTATAATCCAACGCCAATTAATTTTATTGATATATATGAAACATATGCTCCTGGTTCGGTGGATACTGTATATATAAAGAATCCAAATACCAATCAGTTTGAAGTGGTGTATGCAGCATCTGCAGGTCCACAACCTCTTGTTGCCCGGATCATGCACGTTGCTTTTCCACTAACCACTTTTCCTGTTTCAGAAATACGTATTGCAATGAATTCGCCAGCAGTTTTCGATTGGAATGAAATTGATGCAGTATCTATAGGAAGAATTGTGCAGGGTGGTTATGCTGCTTATTCATGGACTGGTGATCAGTTCTCTGCAAGTACTCCTACAGCATTCGTAAGCAATCCTCAGATTTACACAGTTACTGTTACTGATTCAAATGGATGTACAGGAAATACCAGTATACAAATAGTTTCTTCTGAAGTAAATCTTGGGCCCGATGTAATGATCTGTCCGGAAGATGGTCATACTATCGGAGCAGCAAATTGTGTCTCTTATTTATGGAGTACCGGTGAAACAACAAGCAGCATTTTTGTTAATCCAACTTCACAAACAACTTATACCTGTACCGGAACAGATGCATTAGGTTGTGTAACTACAGATGATATCATAATTTATACGTATCCTGTATTGGATCATGGTACTGTAACTGTTGTAAATAGTCAATGTTATGGTTATAGTAACGGTTCAATAAGCATAGGACCTGTGTCAGGAGGATATATATTTAATGTGTCTCAACGTTCTTCCGGTTATATAGCACGTGCCTCAAAACATAAGGCTGCAGAAATGGTAAATACTAACACTGCATCCCGTGCTCAGTCAGATTATTCATTTGTTCTCTCCGGGAATGATTTCTATCAGAATAATAATACTGGAGTATTTACCGATTTGTATCCTGCAACTTATTATCTGAGTGTTACTGATGATGCCGGTTGTGGTTTTGATACTACAATTGTTATCACTTCTCCAGGTCCTGTACAAACATTTTCAACACCTGCGATACCATTAATATGTGATGGTGGAACACTGGATATAATATTATCAGCAACAGGAGGTACACCACCATATACATTCAATGGTGATACTACTGCCGGACTGGTAGCCAACTCCAGCTATTTTTATTCTGCTACAGATGTTAATGGATGCACAGGATCCATATTAACTGTTGAACCTGTAGATGGAAATCATCCTGCTGAACCAATAATTATATCAAGCCAGTCAGTAACAGTTTGCTCAGGAGATTCAACTGTATTAAGTGCTTCTGCTGTTGATGGCTCAGCAATTTATTTTGATGGAGTAGATGATTATGTGGAAGGTGTGAATGGTGATCTCCCTTTGTATTACTATAACCAGATTACTCTCGAAGCATGGATTAAACCAGCAGGAACACAAACTGGTGTTATATATAGTTGGGGAAGCAGTTCTGCTGCTGCAAACTTTGCTTTAATGTATAAAGATCAGAAATTAACATTCTCCAGTAATGCATCAGAGTTACAGGGAACTACTGTAATTGATACTGGAAAATGGACGCATGTTGCTGTGGAGTTTAATCCTTATTCCGGTACAATGACTCTTTTTGTAAATGGTGTAGTAGAAGTTTCGCAATATCAATATATATACCTCGATCAGAATAATTTCAGAATTGGGGCCTCTTCAATGGATGCACCTTCTACATTCTTTAAGGGAACAATTGATGAAATAAGAGTATGGAATTATGCACGCAGCAATACACAGATTGTGAATAGTATGAATCAACCGGTTTCTTCAATGGAAGGAGGACTTGTTGGATATTATACTTTTGATGCAGATGCCGGAACTACAGTTGTAGACAGTTGCCTGAATGGATATTATCCTCATCCCGGAAATTATGATGGTACTTTGTATGGTGGTGCTTTGCATGTGTCATCACCTGCACCCGGGTATATATATAACACTTACCTGTGGTCACCTGGTGGACAATCAACTTCTTCTATATATGTTGCCAGTGCCGGAAATTATGACCTTACTGTTTCCAACTCTACCGGATGTTATTCCACATCAACAGTAACAATAGGTTTCCAGGCTTGCATCATTCCGTATTATCCACCAACTGACAGTGGTAAAAGTTCCAATATTCTTGGATCTGAATTAACTCAGTTATATTATAATCAGGATACTATTCAGGATGCTGCTGACAGCAGTAATTTAATTTTCCTTATTAATAGTGATAGTGTTTTAATTGAAGTAATTGTAAATCAAGGAAAGTATGATGATGTACTTGCATTGCTGCAAACTCCACCTTATGGAATGACGGATTTTATTACGAATGGTATTGATACATTTATCATCACTGGTAAATATCCGATTGCAAATCTCTTAAAGCTCGATAGTCTTGGTTCACTTATAAATTATGTGCGGCCTTATTATCCGCCGGTTGCAGCAACATCAGCAGTAATTTCTATCAATACAGGATTGGCTTATTCAAAAGGGGATCAGTCAATGAAAGCAGATTCTGCACGATTGGTTTTTGGTGTTACAGGAGCAGGTATTAAAGTAGGAGTGATATCTGATTCTTACAATACAGTATTAGGAAATTATGCGCCTATTGATGTGATCAATGGTGATTTGCCTGGCTCAACAGTTCCCGGAAATCCCAAGAATGTGCAGGTGTTGAAAGAATATCCTTATGGCAGACGAACAGATGAAGGTCGTGCTATGATGCAGATTGTACACGATGTTGCTCCTGATGCAAAGCTGGCATTCCGTACCGGATTTGTAAGTGCCGGTGATTTTGCACAGGGTATTAAAGAACTACGTGATGACAGTTGCGATATTATAGTTGATGATGTTACTTTTATTACTGAACCATTCTTCCAGGATGGAGTAGTTGCGAAGGCAGTTGATAAAGTAACTGCTGATGGTGCTACTTATTTTTCGGCAGCAGGAAATTATGGAAGTAAATCGTACACTGGAACATTTACACCTGTTGCTGCTCCTGCTGGTTTCCCTGCTTCAGCAAGAGCTCACAACTTCGGTGGTGGTGATATATATCAACATGTTATATTACCTCCCGGAACATATACCATCGTTTTGCAATGGGAAGATTCTATATATTCCATGGGTCAGTATCCGGGAACAAGAAATGATCTTGATATATATCTTGTAGATAACGGTGGTAATAAACTTTTTGGTTTTAACAGGAAGAATAACTGGGGAGATCCAATTGAAGTATTACCTTTTACTGTAAAAGGAAATGCTGATGCAAGTATTATGGTAGTACGAACATGGGGAAATGATACGCTGGACTTTAAATATGTTGTTTTCAGAGGTGAAATGACTATTGATGAATTCAATCAGGGTAATTCAACTATTGTTGGTCAGGCAAATGCAACCGGTGCAATTGCAGTGGGTGCGGTGTTATATACTAATACACCAAGGTTTGGTGTTAACCCTCCAACTATTGCTTCTTTCTCTTCACACGGAGGAACTGAAGTATATGGTGTAGCAAGAAATAAACCTGATATAGTTGCACCAAATGGAGTGAGTACAACTGTTAATATGGGGAATGGTGATTTTGATGGTGACGGACAACCTAACTTTTTTGGTACATCCTGTTCAGCACCACATGCTGCCGGTGTAGCCGCTCTGATTGCACAAGGGAAAAAGAAGTTTTACAGCCAGACAGTACTTCCTTCAGAATTAAAAAATATAATGACATCAACAGCACTTAATATGGATGTAGCTGGTCCGGATTTAGTAACCGGAAGCGGACTTATACTTGCTGATGAAGCGCTCTCCTCTTTTGCATCACCAACTCCGATTGCAAATAAACTTACATGGGATACTACTTTAACACCAGGTGTGCAACCATTACTTATTTCTGTAAAAGGTGCTTATTTCAAACCATCATCATATATATTATTCAGAGGTGATTCTTTACCAACCAATGTAATGAGTAGCTCATTGCTTACTGCAGAGGTTCCTGCATTCATTGGTAATCCGACTATTGCAGTAAAAACACCACCTATAACACCAAACCAGAACGATGGTGGTGTATCTGATACATTGTATTTCTTCTCAACAGTAAAGAAACTGGTGCATGTTAAAGCGGATAATAAATCAAAAATGTATGGTGCTACGCTTCCTGTATTTACTTCTACTATTACTGTGGATGGAGTTCCTCTTGATTCAACGGAATTATCTGCTGCTGATCTTGATCTGGATAATATTATATATACATGCGGATCTACAAACAGTAATGATAATGTAGGTAATTATTTCATTGGGTTTGCTTCAACTCCTGCTGTGATAACAGATTCAGTTGCTGCCGGACTTTCTGAAATTTATACTTTTACTTATCAGAACGGAGTATTGAGCATTACACCAATGCCTCTTACTATCATACCAAATGATACTACTATAATTTATGGAGATCCGATAGAGGATTTAACATTTACTTATATATATCCGGATTCTGTTATTCCTTCCGGAAATCAGGCTGCTTTCTTAAATGATATCAAAATAGTGCATCACTCAGAAATGTCTGATGTACTTGCTGTGGTTGATAAGAATGTATTGGTGAACGGTCGTGCATTGGTAAATCATGATCTGGAAAATCTTGGAATGTTGTCCAGTGAAAGAGCTCTTTTAAATGGTCGTGCATTGGTGAACCCACCTGCTATTGTAAATAATATTCTGGTTTATGATTTAGATACCACTCATGTTGTTGATGTAGCAGTTGCTTCTGTATTTAAATACCAGGTAGATGATGATACTACTACATTATTCGCTGCAGGTCCTCAGGCAAATTCAACTGCTTTGGTAAACGCACGTGCATTGGTAAACGGAGCTGCTATTGTAAATGGTCGTGCACTGGTGAACGCACCAAGTGGTATTATTAACAGTTCTTCTCTTGGTGATTCTACAGAAGATAATAACGTAATAATTATCGATTCACTGGATGCGTATGCTCCGCCAAATGATACGTTATATATATTCAAATCCATCAACATGGTTACAGGAACAACTCCTGGTGTACATACCATTGTTCCCGGATCGATGATATCTAACAACTTTACTATTACGTATGGATTAGGTACACTTATTATTACGAAGGATACTCTTACTATCGACGTTCAGGATACTGCAATAACATGTAATCAGACTCCCGTATTCAGATCAGTTGTATCAGGTTTGAATTATGATGATACAGATTCAACTGTGTTTAGTGGTGGAATAAATTATACTATATATAATGCATCCAGCCAGCAGGTATTACCTGGTTCTTTTAATGATGGAACTTATTCTGTTGTTGCATCCGTATCTCTGCAGGATACCAATTATATATTAAAATATCTTCCCGGAACTCTGACAGTAACCGGTTGCCAGGCTGATGCTGATGGTGATGGTTATAACAGTACTGTGGATTGTAATGATAATAATGCTGCCATTCATCCTGGTGCAGTGGAAATCTGTAATGGTGTTGATGATGATTGTAATGGTTTAGTGGATGATGTGCATTTAAATGCAGGACCAATAAACAGTGCATATCTGTCGGCTTGCATTCAGGCATCAAACAGTGGTGGTGCATTTTCTGTCCCTGCAATTCCTGGTGCAACTTATTTATGGACTGTACCAACCGGTTTGACAATTATTAATGGACAAGGTACTAACAGTATTTTCGTCACGTGGACAACAATGTCTATTCATAACGGAGTAACAGGACCTATGTGTGTTCATATGACTTTGGGTTGTGCTACTGCTGATGTATGTGCAAAAATCGATATCAACGGAACAAAACCGGTAAGTCCCGGATCAATAAGCGGACCTGCTAAAGTTTGTCCTGGTGATACTGTTGTTTACTCAATCAGTCTTGTATCACGTGCAACATCTTATACATGGGCTTTACCTTCAGGAATAACAATTGTTGATGGAAACACAACTAAT
>JBDTVD010000127.1:0-9555 GCA_040007375.1 Bacteroidota bacterium
GATGGAATAAAAACTTTAACGGCTAAAGCGAAATAAATTATACTGAATATGCTGAATAATGCAGCGGCATTTCTTTTCTCCGGTTCCTTAACGTTTAAAAGAAAAAGACCTCCACAAATAAATGCACTCCACAACGCCATGTTTTCTTTTCCTATACAGATAAGTAATATCATGAGGAAAGTTTTTTGGAATTCCTTTTTTTCGAAAAAGTAAAATGCCCAGGGAACAAACATAGCTGCCACAACATTATCATGATAATCAAATGCAAGTGCAGAGAAGATACCCCATGTTGAAAAAAAATGAATAGATGCAAGAACCGGGATCCATTTGTTGTCTGTTTTTAATTTGAAATAACAATAAACGCCACAACCTCCGGAGAGAATTGCAGCAATCTGGAATAACAGCATGGTCCACGAACCGGATAGCCAGTAAAATGGAGAAACCAGTATCGGATAAATAGTAAAATGATCACTTAATACATTTTGAAACTGCGGCCGCAACAACATGCAATCATTCCATCTGAAATGTGCATAATCATAAATTGCATTGTTATTTATTCCAAGATCCCAGGCGTAAGTTCTGAAATTATAATGGTTAACAAGTGATATGGAACAGAACAGCAGCCCGGAAATTACAAGTACAATTGTAAGAGCTTTGTTTCTGGAAAAGACACTCATCGTTAATTTTTTCTTGTGTCAATATTAATTGTTATTCCTGCAGCAAAGAAGGCTTTTAGCAAGAAATTGTTTGTTCTTTCTTAGAAATTCGGGGTAACAGAATATATATTTAATACAAGAAGACGGGAGGAGTAATTTTAAAGGCGTTGCGCAGTTATTACTACTATTCAATTGTCACTTCAAGTATTTCTCCTTTGATATCTTTTGCAGGGATAGGAATGTATTCCTGCAGAAAAGGTGATTCAGGCCACCATGTACTTAAGTGATATTCCTGTGTAAATACAATTAACATTTGATTGTTGGGAATGCTGGTTACAAATGAATCCATATAACCTACTTCATACAACTTATCTTTTTCAGGTCCAACACGCCAGGTTATAGTTTCCGGTTTCCATTCAATCTGGAAATAATAATAATCACCACCAAAAATCTCCTCATCCTTCGCCATAAATTTACTGCTTAATGCCTGGTACCAATGTGTCCATCGATGTAAAACATAATTATTGTTGTTGTGTTTAAGTGGTTTCGCACCTACAGTAAAATTTTTTGGTGCCTGACATGCAAGATCCCAGTTGGTGCATAGTACTACAATATCTCCCGGATCACTTTCAGTTTTTGCCGGTCTTGGAAATATGGTGTCATAAGAAGATTTGGGCCATACAGGACTTGCTTTCCTTATTTCAAAATCTATTTCTGTATAGTATGTTGTTAATCTTCTTTCTGCTTCCGGACCTTCTTTATCTTTTGGAATATAACCTGCATCGCCGGGGCAAAATCTTCTGTTATTCCAATCTTCATTACGTTGATTGATCAGCCACAAAGCATTGGTAAGGCCGTTCCATTGATTATTTACATTTAGCAAGCGAGGCATTTTTACTTTGAAAGTGTAAGTACCATAAGTAAAACCATGACGACTGTTAACGCCTACGTTTTCTTTTATCATGTCATTATTTCTAAATCCCGGATTCCACATCACAATCTTTTTTTCTGCAGAATCAGAAACTACAGTTTCACAAGGGCATTGTGTCGCTTTATTGGTGAGAGGCAGTAATTTTTTTTCGTTGAATTTATTTACATAACCTGTATAATCATCTGCAGTGAAAGATTTATCCTGAAGATCCTTTACCACTGGAATGTTTGGAGATACAAAATTTGGTGGAAGGGAGTGAAAGTATTGTTCAAAAGCTGCATTCTTATACAGGTATAAACTGTCGCTACAATTTTTGCTGAATAATTTTCTGTTGGTAGCTGTTGGATAACTTTTTTTATTTATATATATTCCGGTTTCAAGAGGAACATGTGCTGCAACTGAAAGTGTTTCATCAAATGGAAGGAATAAACATTTACTGGCATCATATTTTTTTTCTTTCAACCACGCTAACGGATTAATGAAATCGTCTCCTGGTCTAACAGAGATATTCTTAACGTATTCAGGAATCTGTTTTTCATAAGATTTTGAATACACCATCAGATAAAAACGATAGGTACCTGTTCTCGGATTTCTTCTCCATCGCAGATTTACAGATTGTTTTTTTCTTTCTTCATCAAGCACATATCTTGCATCAAGTTCCAGCTGCTCATCAACAGTTTTTTTTTCGGTGATCGCTTTTTGCACGATGGCCTTAAGCCATACGGGATCTGATTTAATACGCCCGACAGTTTTTGTTACTTCTTCCTGGCTTAACAATAAGGATGGACTACCGTAATATTTTGGTTCATTTCGTGGGTTGCCTGTAATTCGCAGTGAATCGAGAACAATTAAATCTGCCCGTCCACCAATAACAACCGATTTTGTATTTATTCCCGGTAATTCCCATGAGCCGTAAAAGTTTTCTGAAGAGGCCGGATTATATTTTTCGTTTTCTGCTTCCTTAAAAAAATAGGATTCATTCTGGTAAAATATTTTATAGATATATTCAGTTTTACTAAAATTTTTGTTACTTATTCTGAATCTGAAATTAAAATACCCATTCCCGGTTTGTTGAGCAGATGGAATAATAAATCCTGAGTCAATTGCTTCTGTATAACTTAATGAAATATCCTTATCTGTTTTCCCCGGAGAAAAATTTTCCATGGCAGACATTTTATCCATCTCAACATTAAAATTACAGGATGCCAGCAGCAGTAATGCAAATGCAAAGAAGATTGATTTCAGATGTTTCATGCAAGGGATTTTGGGTTGGTGTACAACTTAGATAGTTACTTGATCACATCTTTGATTTTCTTCACTATTTTTTTAGCAGGAGTTTCAGGTCCATGCAACCATTCAATAACGGAATTGGTCATTAAAGATTTTGATGTGGCAAATCCTTTAAAATGCATCCAGCCTCTTTTGTCTTTCTCAGTTTTCTGAAATAAGGCAAGATTTCTTAAACCTGTTTTTATATATTGATAATCTTTTCTGTTAGTGTCGATATATGATTCCATGTGAGCTGTACTGCGCATCCAGGTGTCGTGAAACAGGATGAATCCTTTTTCTTCAAGTATCAGATCTGCATAATAAAAATCTATAAACTGCCCGTCGAAACGATGATCACCATCAATAAAAATAAAATCAAATTTTTCACCTTTTTCAAGAAGCTCAGGAAGCACAGAGTGAGAATATTTTTCACGATAGTCTAACGCATTTTCAAAGCCTGCTTTTTTAATATTATTTATTCCCCAATATTTATAGCTGCTCTGAAAAGGATCAATTACAATATGTCTTTTCCCCGTTGCTGCCATAATGGATACAGCGGATTTACCATAACCACAACCTGTTTCTAAAGTTTTCTGAAACCTGTGGCTCTTTACAAATTCATATATAAATTTTGCTTCATTATCTTTAATTGGTGTGGAGCTGTCACTTTCAGGTACATCAAGTTTTTTCAGCAATTCATCTATCATAATATCAGTATAATTTTTTTTCTAAGCTTAGTGGTCTGTTGTTGTTTAAATTCAATATTCCTCTGCTATATATTTTTTGACTTTCGTATAACAGCAGTGCCCCCAACATCGGTAATCGGAACATAAGTGGATTTGCTTTCACTGCAGAATTTCAGTACGGCTTCTCTCGCTCCTTTATATTCTTCGTTATTAAAATCATGGACAAAAATAAATCCTCCTGGCTGCAGTCGCGGAAAAAAATAATTCAATCCTGAATAAATCGGATCGTATAAATCAGCATCGATGCTAACAAAACAAAATGTATCATTAACACCTTCTGCACTACCCGGGAAAAATCCTTTTTTTACAATGCATTTATCACGAAATTTCATTTTGCTCAAAACTATTTCTACAGAGGTATCAGAAAAATCCTGTTTGCCGGATGAGAAATTATTTTGAATTTCGGTATCAATATCATTTTTGCTGAACCCTTCAAAAGTGTCGAAGAGATATAGGGATCTGTCAGGAAAAACAAGATTGAGTTCTTTTGCAAATTCACCTTTATAAACACCAAGTTCAGCAACTGATCCCATCACATTACCTGCATATATCTCTTCTGCACATAACTCAAGAGTTGAATAGCGTACAAAGTCAAAACGATTCAGTGGAATTCTTCTGTTTCGTTTTAAATAGGGAAGAGAATTAATGAGAAACACATTCTTTTTTGAAAGGAATGAGGATAAAACAGAATAGGTTTTCTTAAATATGAAGTTCATTGGGTGTTGCTTGTTTTGTTTTACGGATTATTTATCCCGTTCAGGCAGGTTAGTGTCATTAATTATATATAAAGGCCTGTTCCTGATGTTAGCACTCATTCTGCTGATGTATTCGCCGATGATGCCAATGCAGATTAACTGAATTCCTCCTATAAATAATATGGCAAGTATTAATGATGTCCATCCAGGAACAACATCACCTGTTATAAACCTGGAGTAAAGCGCGTATAATATGGTGATGAATGTAGCACCTGCAACAATGAATCCTGCAAAGGTTGCAAACTTAAGAGGGAGATTGCTGTAAGAGGTGATTCCATCCAGTGCAAGCCTTATCATTTTTTTATAAGTATAACCTGTCTCACCACCATGACGCACTTCTCTGTCGTACTCTATATATGTCTGCTTAAAACCAATCCAGCTGATCTGTCCGCGTAAAAATTTCTGTTGCTCAGGCATCAGTCGTAACACCTCAGCAATCTTTCTGTGAATGATGCGGAAATCGCCGGTATCAACAGGAATATTTATAGAGGTGATTTTTGCGAGTACACGATAAAATAATCCTGCAGTAAACTTTTTCAAAAATCCTTCACCTGCTCTGGATCTTCTTTTTGCATACACTACTTCATAGCCTTCCTGCATTTTCCGGTACATAGGAATGATCAGTTCAGGTGGATCCTGAAGATCAGCATCAATAATTACAATGGCTTCACCACTTACATTGTCAATGCCGGCCATTACAGCAACCTGGTGTCCGAAGTTTCTGCTGAAGTTTATATATTTAACATGACTATCTTTTTTTGATAATTCATGAATAAGTAAAATAGAACGGTCGCGACTGCCATCATTTATAAAAAGCAACTCATGATCAGGAGTGATTTCGGTGCATACTTTTTTAACCCTATCATACAAAGTGTTGATGTTAGGCTCTTCATTATATATCGGAATGATAATAGACAGTTGCATAAATATATATATCAGATTACCATTTCAGGAACTTCGCCTTCAATCATTAATTTTCCTGCTGTTGCATTTTTTACCTGCTCCACACTTATTCCGGGAGCACATTCAATGAGTTTAAAACCTCCTTCGGGCAACACATCAATAACAGCAAGTTCAGTAACAATTCTCTTCACACATTTAATTCCTGTTAATGGCAATGTACAGAACGGAAGCAGTTTTGATTCGCCGGCTTTATTTACATGCTGCATGGCAACAATAATATTTTTTGCAGATGCCACAAGATCCATGGCACCACCCATACCTTTCACCATCTTACCCGGAATTTTCCAGTTGGCAATATCTCCCTGCTCGCTCACTTCCATTGCACCAAGAATTGTAAGATTTACTTTTTGCGAACGGATCATACCAAAGCTCATTGCAGAATCAAAAAATGCAGATCCTGCAACTGTAGTAATTGTTTGTTTGCCTGCATTTATAAGATCAGGATTTTCTTCTCCCTCAAAAGGAAAAGGTCCCATTCCCAGCAAACCGTTTTCTGATTGCAGCACTACGTTTATTCCTGATGGGATATAATTGGCAACCAGTGTTGGTATGCCTATTCCAAGGTTAACATAGTAACCATCCTTTATCTCTCGTGCAATTCTTTTTGCAATTCCGTTTTTGTCTAACATTTTTTTAAGTGATGAGGTGATGATGTAATGAGGTGATGAAGAAAACTAGTTCTCTTGTCTTAGAGACTTAAGTAATCCATTAACCAAAGCTGTAACCTTATCGTTAATTCTTAACAGACTTTTATACTCCTCCTCATTTATCAATATAAGTTCTTTCGAAATCAATAATAGTGTATCAACTTCACTTAATGAGCCAGAAGAGTAATAAGTGAATTGAGCAAATTCTTTTTTTGTTTTTCTTGCAGCTCCTTCAGCTATATTGCAAGCTACAGAAACAGATGCTCTTCGCAGTTGTGATGTCAATCCGAACTTTTCTGTCTCCGGGAATTTCATTGTGATTAAATAAATTGATTTTACAAGGGTAATTGATTCTTGCCAGGCAATTAGGTTCTGATGAGGTCTCATTAGTTTTTAGATTAGAAGTTAGAAGACCAAAAATAAACGATCTTCACTTCATCACCTAATCACCTCATTACCTCATCACTTTTTCCTTACTGTGCGTTGTTCAATTCTCTTCTCATAATTATCACCTTTAAATATCCGATGCACGAAAATTCCTGGTGTATGAATATGATCAGGATTTAATTCTCCGGCAGGAACAAGTTCTTCAACTTCTGCAATAGTAATTTTTCCTGCCATCGCCATCATCGGATTAAAGTTGCGTGCGGTTTCTTTATATATAAGATTTCCTTGTGTATCACCCTTCCATGCTTTTACAATTGCAAAATCACTGTTGAATGCATACTCCATTAAGTAATCTTTACCATCAAAGTTGCGCACTTCTTTTCCTTCAGCAACTTCAGTTCCTACACCGGCCGGTGTATATATAGCAGGCATACCATATCCTGTTGCCAGGCATCGTGTAGCAAGTGTTCCCTGTGGTATCAGTTCTACTTCCAGTTCACCGCTTAATAGCTGTCTTTCAAATTCTGCATTTTCACCAACATATGATGAAATCATTTTTTTTACCTGTCGTTGTTTCAACATTAAACCGATACCGAAATCATCTACTCCTGCATTGTTGGATATACAGGTAAGATTTTTCACGCCCTTTTTTACCAAAGCTGCAATACAGTTCTCCGGTATTCCGCAAAGACCAAATCCACCCAGCATGATGGTCATACCATCTTTAATATCTTCAATGGCGACATCGGCACCTGCTACAACTTTATTCATATTAATATATAATTTGGTAAGAAGGGGCTAAAGTAAAAAAAGAGTTGGGAGCTTGAGTCCTTAGTCTGGAGAAATGAAATATTAAAGGCCGAAATCAGGATGGCTGCCATCATTTCCAGGAGTTTCATACTTCGAACAATCCAGTTCTACTGAGAGTGGCTTCTCTGGTTTTTCAAAATCTTCTTTTGAGTAGTTCAAACCAGGATCAGCGTACACCTTTTTCATATAGAAAGCCCATACCGGTAATGCAACATTAGCACCCTGTCCCAGGCTGGTTGTACGGAAATGAATTGATCGGTCTTCGCAGCCAGTCCACAATCCGGAAACAAGTTCTGGTGTTATTCCCATAAACCATCCATCACTTTGATTTTGTGATGTTCCTGTTTTTCCTGCAATACCAGGATTGGTAAATCCGAACTTCCATCTCAGCCTGCTGCTCGTTCCATAATCCACCACACCTTTCATCAGGTTTAACATCAGATAAGCAGTTTCTTCGCTGATGGCTTCCACTTTCTTCGGAACAAAATCCTGCAGCACCACACCATTTTTATCTTCAATACGAAGGAGATATTGTGGTTCCACCCAAACACCTTTATTGGCAAATGTGCTATAGGCTCCCACCATTTCAAAAACAGAAACATCAGGTGTGCCCAAAGCAATAGAAGGATAAGGTTCAATTGGAGATGTGATTCCCATCTTACGTGCAATCTGAATCATAGCTTCCGGTCCAAACTGTTTCATGAGATAAGCTGAAATGCAATTTACAGATTCAGCAAGTGCCTGCTTCAGGGTTAACATTCCACCATATTTACCATCTGAATTAGTAGGTGTCCAGCTCACACCGGTTTTGGGATCAGTAATAGTAACCGGAACGTTCGGCACTTTATAGCAGGGTGAGAATCCTTCCTGCATGGCAAGTGTGTAAAGAAATGCTTTAAAGGTAGAACCAACCTGTCGCTTTCCTTCTTTCACATGATCATACTGAAAATACTTATAATCATCTCCTCCAACCCAGGCTCTTATATAACCGGTCTGAGGTTCCATACTCATAAAACCAGTCTGCAAAAACATCTTATAATATTTTACTGAATCAAGAGGAGAAAGCAGGGTGTCTCTCTCTCCTTTCCAGGAAAAGAGTGTCATCTTTACTTTCTTATCAAAAATCTTTTTAATGTCGGCTTCCGTTGCTCCCGAATCTTTAAGTGCACGATAACGTTCTGTTTTTTTAACAGCATCATTAATAATTTCCGGATGTTCTTTCCATGCTGACTGACCTTTCCAGTGAGCAAAAAATTCTTTCTGAAGAGCAGTGAGATGTTCTTTTACCGCTTCCTCAGCATAACGCTGCATACGTGAATCAATAGTGGTATAAATTCGAAGACCATCCGTATACAAATTGTAAGAAGTGCCATCTGCTTTTTTATGATCATGACACCATTTGTTTAATTCCAGTCGTAATGTCTCCCGGAAATAAGGAGCCGGTCCTGTTGAATGACCTTCCGCTTCAAATTTTAAAGTGATGGGCTTGCGTTTCAGCATATCAAACTGCAGATCGGTGATGAACTTATATTTCTGCATCTGCGACAAAACAACATTGCGTCGTTGTAATGCTGCTTCATTATTATGAACGGGATTGTAACGTGTCGGAGCCTGCAGCATTCCCACCAGTAATGCAGCTTCTTCAATAGAAAGAGAAATAGGTTCCTTCTTAAAAAAAGTAGTGGAAGCTGAACGTATTCCAAAAGCATTTGCACCAAACTCTACCGTGTTGAGATACATAGCCAGAATCTCATGCTTGGTATAGGAGCGTTCAAGCCGCACGGAAATAATCCATTCCTGTATTTTCTGTTTAATCCGCTCCACCTTTGTGTGTGGGGTTTCATGAAAAAGATTTTTCGCCAGCTGTTGTGTGAGTGTACTGCCACCTCCTTTACTTCCGAGATTAAATACTGCACGGATCAACCCACGGATATCTACTCCTGAATGTTCTTCAAAACGGATATCTTCCGTTGCTTTAAGTGCATTTACAAGATTTGGAGAAAGGTCTTCATAATGAATAAGAGAACGGTTTTCACGATAATATTTTCCCAGCATTTTTAAGTCGGAAGAGTATATCTCAGTAGCCTGGTAAGTACTTGGATTCTCCAATTCGGCGAAAGTCGGAAGCTCACCAAAAAGTCCAAGCGCTGTAGACATCAGAATAAGAAAAAGCAAAATCACCGGTGTTATAACCAACAGCCAGAACCATCTTACATATCTGCGGAATTTAGGTGGAAACAGGATTGACATTCAGGTGAAGTGAGCGGGCAAAAGTAAACAATCTAGTATCTAGTATTGAGTAGCCAGTATCTAGTAACTAGTATTATTATTTGTTTCATTAATCTCTGCTGTATTATAATAAACTGATATCCCCTATTCCCTAATCCCTAA
>JBDTVD010000128.1:0-9527 GCA_040007375.1 Bacteroidota bacterium
ACAGTTTTGCTTCTAATGAACATTGTGGGTAGCGGGAGAGTTGTGCTTCTAATCCCTTCTATTAAAAACTTCATTTATCCCTGATGCGTTATGACCAATGTTATAGCAACAAATCTGCTAAAACTTTTATCCATATATATTTATGACAGACGTTGAAAAGATGAACGGGTTATTGGGTGAAGTAAAAAACTGCACTGATGCTGAGATCCACCGCTATTGGTCGCCAATGGTGCAATTATTTATACCTGCGTCAAAGGATGAAAGGAGTGAAAGTGCATTTGCTTTTTACCAATGGGCAAAAACAAATACCGCAGAGCAACCGCTGAAGTTTTACTATGCTGAATTTTTAATGGGAGCAAATTACTTATTGGGCGAGAATCATGAACTGGCTCTTCCGTTGCTTTCAAAAGCCCGGAATTCTTTCGAGGAGATTGGTGATAACGATGGCGTGGAAATGTGTTCGCTGATCATTGGCGTTACCTATCGCTCGCTGGGGAATTTCGACTTAGCCCTCAAAACATTATTGAAACCCTTTGCTTATTTTAAACAAACAGGGCGCTATCCCATATTCCTCGAGGGTAGCTGCAATAGTCTGGCTAATGTAAATCTTGAACTGCAAAATTATGAAGAAGCATTTTCTATTTTTAATACAGGCTATGAAACAGGTTTAAAAACAGGTGATGTCTTCTTTCCGATACGTGCCCTGATTGGAATGGGTAAAGCAAAGATGCAGCTGTATAAACCTGATGAAGCAATTAAATATTTTAACAGGGCATTGGAGGAAGCTGAAAAAACCAAAAGCCCGATGAACATTGGTGACGCACTTATCGAACTGGCAGTTTTTAATTTTAAGTCGGGTAATCTTGCCGAAGCAGAGCAATTGAATAAGCAGGCTTTGGCCATACACGAACAGGAGAAATTGTCTGGTGCAGCGATTACCTGTTGCACTAATCTTGGAGAAATTTATATCAGGCAGTCCAGGTGGGATGAAGCACTTGAGGTACTCAATAAAGGGCTTGCTCTGGCTGAACAAAGTAAAGTGAAACCTAAAATGTACCAGGTTCATTTGTTGCTTTCCAAGGTTTACAAAGGCAGGAACAACCTGGCACAAAGTTTAAATCACCATGAGATTTTCCACGAGCTACAGCAAAAAGTTCTGCAAGAAGACAATGCAAGAAAACTGACTGATGCCAAACTGATATTTGAAGCAGAGCAAACGATGAAAGAGAACATCATCATCAAAAAACAAAAACAGGAAATTGAAAATAAAAACCATCAATTGCAGGAAACTGTTGATGAGCTGACCATCACTAAAATCAGCCGGAAAGCAAAAGGCATCACGCTCTTTGTTGGAATTGCGCTGATCGTGGCAGAAGACCCGATCTTCTCGTATGTGCTCGGTAGTATCGGCCCTGGAAATTTCTGGTTAAGCATACTGGCAAAAGTTATTGTCATTTTCAGTTTACAACCCATTAACATTGCCATTGAGAAATATTTGCTGCACAGATTTGTATTGAAGAAAAGAAAGCATTTGCAGGAAGAAGCCCGAAACAAGGTAATGGATAATCAAAGTGTAATTGCTTCCTGAACATATCGAATGAATGTAGAACACCACTGAGTATAAAAATAACATAGAACAATTATTATTAACTTGTGATGATGAAAGAATTTGTAGAATATTTATTGCAGTTTGGAAATTTAAATCAGCAGCAAATAGATTTGATTTTAAAAAAATCTAAAGAATTAAAACTCAAGAATAACGAGTATTTTTCAGAAGCAGGTAAAGTTGCCAAACAATTCGGCTTTATCACAGAAGGTATTATCAGGGTTTGTTACTATAACGATAAAGGAGAAGAAATGACCAAATATTTCATTGACGAAAACAATATCGTAGTAGATTTAAATAGCTTTGACAATAGCATTCCATCATCAGCTTATCTGCAGGCAATTTCCGATTGTAAAATTATTGTTTTTTCTAAAAAGGATTGGGAAGAACTTCTTAATACAATTATAGGCTTAGATAATATAGTTCGTAAAATTATTTCAAAAGCATTGCTTCGAAAAGTGGTAAGACTTAGTGCTTTAGTTTCAGATGATGGTACTACGCGTTATTTGAGTTTTATGGAACAATATCCAAATCTTGTAAACCGTATTCCACTTTCTTACGTTGCTTCTTACCTGGGCATTACCCAATCATCATTAAGTAGAATTAGAAAAAATATATGCTGAATCACTTTTTGCCAAATGACAAATTATTTTCTTTTTTAAAGATCGACTTTTGCACTATCAATTTAAAAAAGGAAAATAAAAATGAAATCAGTATTAATTACAGGAGCCAATAGAAGTATTGGATTAGAAACAGCAAAACAACTTTCAAAAAAAGGAATATTCGTTTATCTGGGAACACGTAACCTTGAAAAGGGGGAAATGTTAGTAAAAGAATTAAATAAAAACGGATTTGAAAATATGAAAGCAGTTGAAATTGATGTCACAAATAGAGATACAATTTTAACTACTATGAAAATTATTGAAAGTGAACAAGGGAAATTAGACATTTTGATAAATAATGCAGGTATAAGCAGAGGATTCCCTGAAAGTGCTTTAACTACTTCCATTGAAGACATTCAAAATGTTTTTGAAACCAACTACTTCGGAACAATTAGCGTAACACAGACATTTTTAGAATTGCTTAAAAAGTCGGAAAGCCCAAGAATTAGCAATATTTCAACTGGTCTTGCATCGCTAACCTTACATTGCGACCCCAACTGGAAATACTATCCTTTTAAAATGGCAAGCTACATATCTTCAAAAGCAGCATTAAATGCTTTCACTATTTTATTAGCTTATGAATTGAGAGATTTGCCATTCAAAGTAACTGCAATAGACCCAGGTTATACTTCAACCGACTTTAACCAACATAGAGGACCTGGAACAGTAGAAAGTGCCGCAAGCTTTATAATTAAACATACATTAACCGATGAAAATGCACCAACCGGAAAATTCTTTAGCAAAGACATAGAAGACGAAAGTGAAGAAAGCCCCTGGTAGACAAAAGCAGCAAAATAAGGTTAGCCAATATGAAGTCAGAATTGCTGAATTCAGCATTTTGTTTTTTTTAATATATATAAACACGGGACAGTATTTACTTTCTGAAAAATTACTTTGACAGTGAAAGAATTTTCTCTCCTGAAAACAAGTCACAGATTTTCTTTCAGTTGCAACAGTGAATTGTGCTTTTCTTTAGAAACAACTTAGAACACGTGCCTTACCGCAATGCACTTTTGTGGGTTATCAAACTTTCAGGAATTTAATTTACATTTGGTGGTAATCAAACACGATGGTATTGCCACACTGCGGAAGTCCCGGGAACGTCAGCAGTAACTGCAGATCGATACAACCAACGCCAACTATAGACAGACAGAATCAGAATAATAAATAAAAAAAGTTAGAAAATGGAATTCTCACCTTTCAATAATGTTGTTAAACTCTGTCTTCAAGGTATGGAGATGGAGGAAAAAGGCAACCCCGAAGAAGCAGTGAAACTATTTTTCCAAAGCTGGAACGAAGCGATAAATGACTTTGAAAAATTTCTTTCAGCTAACTATATAGCACGACATCAGATAAATATTTCTGACAAATTAAATTGGCTTGAAACGACATTGCATTACGCATTAAAGATAAATGATGACGCAGTTAAAAGTGCTTTTCCTTCACTTTATTTAAACATAGCAAAATGTTACGAAGACTTAAATAACTCCGATAAGGCAAAAGAGAATTCTGATTTAGCAATTTCTTATAAGTACAATCTTTCAGACAAAGGTCCATTTTATCATGGTACGAAAGCGAATTTGCAGGTTGGCGATTTACTCACAGCAGGAAGCAATTCTAATTACAAGTCTGAACTAAAAATGAATCATATATATTTTACTGCTCTTGTTAATGGAGCAGGTCTCGCTGCTGCATTAGCAAAAGGTGATGGACAGGAACGTGTTTATATCGTTGAGCCAACAGGGAGTTTTGAAAATGATCCAAATGTTACAGACAAAAAGTTTCCAGGCAATCCGACACGATCATATCGTTCCGAAGCACCATTGAAAATCATTGGCGAAATAACAGATTGGGTAAGACAGACAAATGAAGACATCCAAAAATGGAAGGAGAAGCTGGGGAATAACAAAGGAGAAATTATTAATTAATTCATGCTTACAACACCATAGAAAAATATAACAACGAACAGCAGAAATAAAGGGGATAACAAATCATTTTAAAATTTTTTAAAAAAACAGCAATGGAAAGAAGCAACTTAATAGAAATGAATAATGTTGGTATTGTGGTTGAAAATCTCGACAATGCAATTTCATTTTTTTCAGAAATCGGACTAACAGTTGAAGGACGAGGTATGGTTGAAGGCGAGTGGGCAGGTCGTGTAACAGGTCTTGGAAATCAGTCAGTGGAAGTTGTTATGATGGCTACACCCGATGGACACAGTCGTTTAGAAATTTCAAGATTTCTAATACCAGAAACAATTTCAGACCATAGGAGAGCACCAGTCAATTCACTTGGATACTTACGCATTATGTTCAGAGTTGACAACATTGACGAATTGGTTCCACGACTTTTAAAAAAAGGTGCTGAACTTGTTGGAGAAATTGTTGAGTATGAAAACATTTATAAACTCTGTTATATTCGTGGGACAGAAGGACTTCTTATTGGACTTGCAGAACAACTTAATAATAAATGAAAAAATAACTGAACCTGAAGTCAGCACTTATTTTTCAATTGAAAATTTAGTGCTAATTGAAAGTTTCGTGTTCGAAATCTGCACCATCAACGCAAAGCCGAAACTCACATGGTGTGCAAAAACATTCAATAACTTAATGGTTCTTCCATTATATATATAGTTTTCATTTTATCTTGCTGTTATTCTGTGACGTAAAATAATTTCTGCTCATTGCATTACAATTCCCGATGCAGTACTATCATATTTTCGTACTGATAAATACTTTCCGTTCTGTGAAGTATAAATAATTATTGTTAGATTTGTTTTTGCACGAACTGATGTTAAAAGCTATTTAATGAAAAATATTCTACTCATTTTACTTTTAGTACCACTCATAGGGAGTTCCCAGCCTTACTTCAAACTTATTGAACCAAATAAATATTGGGATATAGCATTTTATTCCGGAGGTTCTGTTTGTAGTATCGACAATGGTGCAGCTTTTCGTTATTATTTTGATGGAGATACATTAATGCCAAATGGAATCACCTATCAAAAAACAAAATACTTTAAGATGTTTTCTCAAATGTCATGGCTGTATTGTCCTCCATTCCTTGTTGATACTATTGCCATTGAAGGCTACTTTTTTATTCGTGAAGACACCATTCAAAAAAGAGTTTATACAATTGAAAATAATCAGGACCAACTAGTGTATGATTTTAATTTAAACACTGGTGATACATTGAATTCGGTATTTGCTGGTGGAGGAATTTTGCAAACTGTTGATTCAACCAGCATGCAGCAATTCCCTGATGGTACTCTGAGAAAAATTATTTATTTAAGAAACGGGTATTATTATATAGAAGGAATTGGATCACCCACCAGTGGTCTTGCACAACCAATGCCTCCTTTTTGGGTTGGAGTAGGATATTATATGTTTTGTGTAAAACAAAATACAATTGATCTTATCGGTCCGGAATGTTCATCAGTTTTTTTATCCATTTCAGATTTGAATAATCCTGATGTTGTAAGAGTTTACCCCTCCCCTGCTTCTAACAAATTAATTATTGAAAATAAAGGAATTTTCTCTTTCCAACTCCTTAACTTAAATGGAGAAACAATTTTAACGAAAGAATGCGAAAATAAAAACGTGATTGATTGCACACATTTCAGTTCAGGATTGTATTTAATTCAAATCATAACTAAAACTCAGTTACTAACCAGAAAAATCCTTATTAACAGCTTATAAAACGCCACTGTCGCAAAGTTGATTTAAATATTATTTTTCAAGAATGCTTCTTCTAAGCATATTTCATTTAGTTGGATAATACTCCACCGGCTGATAGAAAAAATAAAAACTATGCAACAAAAAACTCTATTTTTACATTGCTCTTTAAAATAATTTAATTTGTAAAATAAATAATATGAAATTTATTGTAAAAGTATTCTGTATTTTATTGGTATTAATTTACAATGCAGATTTATTATATGCTCAATATAACGATGGCAGCGGAAACTTATCTGCATCTGCTTATTTAAGTAATGGTGAAATTAAATCATCAGCTGGTATTGGCGTTATACCAACTTCAGTATGTAATGGCCCAAATCGTTTTTGGACAGTGGACATTCAAACAAACCAGGTAATAGAATATGAATTAACAGGTGGTGTTGTTTCAGTTACGGGAAATGTAATTCCCAATTGTCCGGGAAGATCTTTGGCTGTATGCAATAACTTAAATGGAGGTAGTATTAACCCAACACTTTATACAAGCGATTTAACGGATAGCTGGTACTGGGATGGCGACAGCACATGGTTGCTTGCATCAGGTAGTACACCAAGTGTTGTAAATGCGGGAGGAGCTGGTTCAACTTTGGTTTTTCAGGATCCGAATTCACCCACTACACTTTATCATTACAATGGAACAGCTTTCGGTTCTTTTTTCAACATACCCAAAAGCGCCGGCATTTCTGATGTTATAGTAGATGACTCAAGCAACACCTGGATTGGAACCTATCAAAATTCACCGATTACCGATACGCTTTACAAAATTTCTCCTGCAGGGCAAATCATTCAGCAATTTGCTTTTAATATAAATACTTTGAATGGGTACGGATTTATGTTATTGAATGGGATTTTTTACATTGGTCTTGGACCTCTTAATGCAATTAACCCGAATACATTATTACCCCTTACTATTTCCGGTAACACTGTAGTGATGGGAAGTCCGGTTGCAATGCCCACCACTATCTCTTCGCTTGACCTTGCAAGTTGCACACCCGGAACAGCATTGTATGTAAATGATATTGAAAAATCAGGAAAATTTATAGTTTACCCTAATCCCGCAACGGATTATGTAATGATGGAAGGAGACGGTACATCAGGAATTTATACTTTGTATAGTGCAGATGGTAAAGTGGTTGTAAGTCCTTCCACGATCCGCACAACCCAAACAAAAATTGATATCAGCTTACTGAAGAGCGGAATATATATAGCGGAACTAAAAACTCCCTCTACAGTTCTCAGAAAGAAACTTATCATTTCTAATTAATCTCTCACAGGTGCAAATATTCAGACTTATGACTTTTTAATCATTCTTTCCTTGCAATTTCATTAACCCTTTATCATCACCATAATAAACTTCTTTCATTATATATACACCCATTCAATTATAAAGAGCAATTTAAAAGCACAATTCATCCGTGTTAATATTATTTTAACAATAAAATTTAAATCAAAATGAAATCAAAAATTACTTTAATAATCATAACAACCTGCAATTTTATAATCAGTTCAAATTTTTTATTTGCACAATGTTCAAATCAAGTAACCCATCTCACTGGAACAACAACTGTAAATGGAGTAAATGTCAGCGTTTCATCAACTGGATTTACAAGTGATAACTCCACCTACTGTGCATCAACAATTCCATATTTTGTGGGTTACAATGTCGTTTCCGGAAATGGGATGTATACTTTTAATTTTTCACCATCCATTAATTCCCTTACTCTGAATTTCAGCGGAATCTCTAACGGTGGTATCGGTCAGGAAATTGTACTGCTATATATTAATGGTACTCATTATTCCATACCTTCTGCCGGCATTCCCAATAATTGCGATGCAATGGCTACATTAACACCAACAGGAGATATAACGGGTTGTGCTTCCTGTGGAGTTTCAGGTTGGAATGGTACAACTATTTCAGGAAATATTTCTTCTTTTTCCATAGTGGACAGTGCTGCATGGGGACAAGGCAACGGTGCTCTATTTTCTTTATTTATTTGCAATAGTGTTCAGACAGGTATTGATCAGAGTGAAGCAAATTCTTCTTATCAATTATTTCCAAATCCCTTTTCACTACAAACTACTTTGCAGACAACAGGCCAGTTCGTGAAACAAATAAATAATATTTCCGGACAAGAAGTTATCCTGCTCCGGGACAACCTATCAAGTGGACTCTATTTTATTCGCCTCACACAAGACAGCAGATTACTAACAGCAGAGAAACTTGTTATAATCGACTGATACAATTTTATATCCTGTTGTTTTTTCACTAATAAAGAGGATCCATTCTAATTTTATATTTGTCATCAAATGAATCTACCAAACAATAAATACAAAGATTTATATGACCTGGTATTTACTGAGATCAATATTGATTTAGAGAAAACAGACTTTATAACAGAATACTCAAAATTATCATTCAATGATGGATTTCTATTCAAAACTGTTGAGCCTGACTTAAAACAAAAATTCAGAGAAATTTTAAACACCGTATTAAAACCCATTGAGAAGCCAGACTTTAATATAAAATTTCAACGGGCAAACTCAGATGTAAATGATTTTATCTTTCATCTTATAAATAATGAAAGTCTACAGTCTAAAAACTGGGGATTACATGAAGATGATTCAGATTTTTTGCAAATTACAGACAGCTATAATACGGAAGAGAAATTCAGAACACTTGGCATTTATGAATTGGACAAAAATAATCTACAAAAAAGATTATATACAGAGGCAAAAGAAGGAAGTATTTACATCGACTGGAAAGTTTCTGACAGACTTACAGAGAAAATGATTCAGCAGTTTACAGACACCTTGTTTTCAGAAAGTGATGACTGTAGAGCTTTTGAATTTGAAGTATGGGGAGATTATATAATGGGTTACTTTTTGGGTTTCTTGTTGATTAACATCAGCAAAGGACAAGTAACATTTTTTGTGAAAGATGATTACGACTAAACTGTATACAACATTGTGTTTATAATATTGCAGCGTGTTATCTGCAAGCACCCGAAAAATGGAAATATTTTAAAAACTTAATAAGACAGTATAAATTAAATAAACAATTTAAATCATGAAAAAAGTTCAATTCAAAATAAGTATTAATGCACCTGCAAGTAAAGTTTGCGACTTTATGCTCGGCATAAGCAATAAACAAACATACGAACAATGGACAGCTCTGTTCAATCCGACTTCAACTTATGAAGGGAGTTGGATTAAGGGCAGTAAGATGCTGTTCGTTGGGATAGACGATAAAGGTGAAAAAGGTGGTATGGTATCAGAAATCGCTGAAATCACTCCAAACCGTTTTGTTTCAATCCGGCATTATGGACTTTTAAAAGCTAATGTAGAAATCACAGAAGGACCAGAGGTAGAAAAATGGGCTAATGGATTTGAAAATTATACTTTCGAAGAAATCAATGGTACTACCACTGTTACTGTTGACTTAGACACAACAGAAGATTTTTTAGATTATATGAATCAAACTTACCCCAAAGCACTTGACAAGTTGAAAGAAATATGCGAAAAATA
>JBDTVD010000129.1:0-9464 GCA_040007375.1 Bacteroidota bacterium
CAGTGATTATCCACTAATCACTAATCTCTGTTCACTAATCTCTGTTCACTAATCTCTGTTCACTAATCTCTGTTCACTAATCACTTCTCCGAACTCCGAACTAATCACTACGAACTCATCACTCACAGCTCACAACTACACAAAGTGCAGGAAATAAAATCAACAATACACACCGATTCAGGTATTGAAATAAAAAGAATATATAAAGAGGAAACTGCTCCATTAGAAGATGCAGGTGAATTTCCATATACACGTGGTGTGCAGTCTGACATGTACAGAGGAAAACTGTGGACCATGCGACAGTATGCCGGTTTTTCAACAGCAGAAGAAAGCAATGAACGTTATCATTATCTTTTAAAAAACGGAACAACAGGATTATCCGTTGCATTTGATCTTCCAACACAAATCGGTTATGATTCTGATCATGCATTATCAGAAGGAGAAGTTGGTAAAGCCGGTGTTGCTATTGATTCATTAAAAGATATTGAAATACTTTTCGGTGGTATTGAGCTGGAGAAAATTACCACATCCATGACTATCAATGCAACGGCTGCAATTCTGCTGAGCATGTACATTGCTCTTGCAAAAAGACAGGGTGCTGATCTGAAAAATATTTCCGGTACTATACAGAATGATATCTTAAAAGAATATGCTGCACGCGGAACATATATATATCCGCCTAAGCCAAGCATGCGTATCATTACTGATATTTTTGAGTATTGCAGTAATGAACTTCCGAAGTGGAATACTATTTCTGTTTCCGGTTATCATATTCGCGAAGCAGGAGCAAATGCTGTTCAGGAATTAGCATTTACACTGGCTGATGGAAAAGCATATCTGCAGGCAGCAATAAGTAAAGGTCTTGATATAAATATTTTTGCGCGACGTATGTCTTTTTTCTTTAATGCACATAATAATTTGTTTGAAGAAGTTGCAAAATTCCGCGCTGCAAGAAGAATGTGGGCACAGATCACCAAAGAACTGGGAGCAACAGATCCACGTGCTCAGATGTTGCGTTTTCATACACAAACAGGAGGTTCAACACTCACTGCACAACAACCACAGAATAACATTATAAGAGTAACTATACAGGCTTTGGCTGCAGTTATGGGAGGCACACAATCATTGCATACAAATGGTTTTGATGAAGCACTTGCATTACCCACAGAAGAAGCAGCACGTATTGCATTACGCACACAACAATTAGTTGCTTTTGAAAGCGGCGTTACACAATCTGTTGATCCACTTGGTGGCAGTTATTATATAGAAGCTCTTACTGATGAAGTGGAATCCAAAGCATGGGATTATATAAAGCGCATTGATGATATGGGTGGAGCCATTGCAGCAATTGAAGCAGGATTTATTCAGCAGGAAATTGCAGCATCAGCTTATACTTATCAGAAAGAAATTGAAAACGGCGAGAAAATAATTGTAGGTGTAAATAAGTTCACTGTAAAGGAAGCACCTATGCAAAATCTGTTTACTGTTAACGATAGCATCAGACAAGTTCAGATTGATAAGATCAATAAAATAAAGTCAGAAAGAAATAATGAGTTGGTAAAATCAACATTACTTGGTTTGCATAATGCTGCTACGGATGGCAGTAATGTAATGCCGCATATATTGGGTGCTGTTGAAAATTATGCTACTCTGGGTGAAATAGCAGACACGCTCCGGAATGTATTCGGTGAGTATTCCGGATAATAATTCACTGACATTGACACTACTTTTTCCCTTTTATTTGTAATACATTTAAACTATGAAAATGAAACCACTTGTATGGATGTTACTGTTATTGTGTTGTCCAATTATTTTAAATGCACAGGATAAAACGGCTTTGCTGAAGAAAACAACAGAATCTTTCCGGAAGGAAGATTTTAAGAAAGCTGCTTCTTACAGTGAAACATTGTCGGAGAAATTTCCGCAGGAGGAAGATGGTTTTTACTGGCTTGGACTTTCTAATTATAAACTGAATAAATACGATAAAAGTTTTGCTGCATTCACGAAAGCAATTCAAATTAATAATAAAAATACTTACATTTATTTTTACCGTGCAAAGGTATTGGCAATGGCAAACAAGTCGCAGGATGCAATCAACGATCTGAACATGGCAATAAAATACAATACAGTTGACAGTATGACTTTTCATCTCTATCTTTTCAGAAGTGGTGAACGTTCTTCTGTCCGCGATTTTGAAGGTGTAATAAGTGATAGTTATGCAGCACTGAAAGAAGATTCTGCTTCAATTGATGCAATGTCGAATCTTGCAATGGCATTAAATGAAACCGGTAAAGGTGAAGAAGCAATCCGCTGGTTGCAGAAAATAGTATCTATTGACAGTTCTTCTTTTGTAATCTTTCAGAACATCGGTTTTATTCTAAGTGGAATGGAACGTTATCAGGAAGCAATGATTTATTTTGATAAAGCTATTCATGCATCTCCGGATGAAGCTTTTCCCTACAGCAACAGAGGTCATGTTAAAATGAAGATGAAAGATTATGAGGGTGCTTTGCAGGATATTAATAAATCAATCAAACTCAATTCCGGAAATTCTTATGCATACAGAAACAGGGCATTAGTTCATCTTGAAATGAAAGATCCTGCAAGAGCCTGCAAAGATTTAGAAACAGCGCGCAAACTTGGATTTGATAAATTATATGGTGATGAAGTAAATCACTTAATTGCTGAGAAGTGTAAATAAATTATTCCCTGAAATAAACCACTTAACAACCCAATGAAAAAAATTATGTTTCTTCTTCTTTTGCTGCCTTTCACATTGAAGGCGCAGAAGGTTAAAAAGATGGAGTTTACAGATGCTGCTGCAATATATGATGAATCAGCCGGACAACTGGAAAAAGAAAACTATGATGATGCCATTGCATCACTTGTAAAGATTTCGCGAAGTGATACTTTATATGATGATGTATTGCGAAGACTTGCCATTGCTTATATTGGTAAAGAAGATTACCGGAATGCTGTGAATGTTTCTCTTGAGTCGTTAAAGATTCCGGGTGCATTTAAAAGAGATATGTATGAATTGGTTATCGTATCATACAATGCTTTAAAAATGAAAGATTCAGCGTTGTTTTATGTTGATGAAGGATTTAAAAAGTTCCCGGATTTTTATAAGTTTTATTATCACAGAGGAATTATATATAAAGATAACAAGGAGTATAAAAAAGCGCTGCAGAACTTCGAAATGGCTGCATGGATCAATCCGTTTTATGCCAATTCACATTTGCAGATCGGTGTAATTGCGATGAACAGTGATCAGTTTGTTCAGGCATTGCTGGCATTCCAGACTTTTTTACTGTTTGAAGAAAATACTTCACGTAGCCTGAGTGTACTTTCTACCTGTGAGGAAATTGCGAAAGGCTCTCTTGTAATACATCCTGATTCTATCTGGATGAAAGAGGAAAATGAAAGTAACTTCCAGGAAATGGAAACTATTCTCCGTTCGAAAATTGCAGTGGACAAAAGTTATAAAACGGAAGTGAAGCTGAGTTATACCATCATCATAAAGCAAATGCAGGTGATTATGGAAAAGATGCAGTTTGTGGAAAGTGACAGCAATTTCTTTATGCAGTATTACGTTCCCATTTATGCTGGAGTATGGAAAAAAGATATATTCCCCGGATATATATATCATATTTTCTCAGGTGTTGAAGATAAAGAAACTCAGTCTGAAGTAAGAAAGCATAAAAATGAGATGGAGAAATTTTTGAAGGAGATTGGAAATTACATGGCTGATTTCAGAAGTAAAAACTGGACAAACAGAAAGGTATCTGATAAGACACCCTGGTTTTTTAACAGTGGTTCGTTATCTGCAATCGGTGAATATGATGGCGTTAATGATATTCATAAAGGCTATTGGAAATATTTTGATGATCAGGGTAATGTTAAAAGCGAAGGCAATTATGGCAGTGGAAATAAATATGAAGGAAAATGGACGTTCTATTTTCCCGGAGCTGGTGTAAAAGCTTATGAAGTTTATAAGAATGGTGAGCTGAATGATTCTTCGGTTTATTATTATCGGAATGGAAATCTGAAAAGTAAAGCCAACTATCGTGATGGAAAAGCAAATGGTGAGGCAACATTGTATTATTACAGCGGAGGAGTAAGTACAAAACTTTCTCTTAAGGATGATGTATACAATGGTGTTAATATATATTATTATTCTTCCGGTGCAAAAAAAGAAGAGACCAACAATACTGATGGCAAATTAAATGGTGCTTATTTGACATGGTATGAAAACGGAAATAAAAATGAAGTGGCTAATTATGTTAATGATAAACTTGATGGACAACTGGTAAGTTATTTTCCATCAGGAAAGAAAAAAAGTGAAGGCGTATATAAAGATGGAGAAGCAGAAGGAATGTGGAAAGTATACAATGCATACGGAAGACTTGAATCAGAAGGTAGTTATACAAAGGGAAAGAGAAATGGTGAATGGAAAATATATTATGCTGATGGTAAGTTAAAAGAAAAAACACCTTATGTTAATGGAGTGATAAACGGCAAGGATGTTTTTTATGGTACTGACAGTGTATTATGGAGTGAAATTGAATGGTCGAAAGATAATCTGAAGTCATATAAATATTATGATAAAACAGGTAAAGTTATTTCTCAGGGAAATGTTAAAGTTGATGTATTAAATATAAAAGCATATTTCCCTGAAGGAATGATGCTGACAGAAGGTGATTTTAAAAATGGAATCCGTACCGGTGCCTGGACAGAATACAGCAGATGCGGAAAAGTTAAGGAGAAGGAAAATTATGAAAGTGGAGTATTGGATGGTAAACAATATTATTACCGCACAGATGGAAGTCTGGATTATGAAATTTCTTTTGAAGAAGGTAGACGTAAAGGATATTATGCACGCTATTATACGGATGGTACAATTGCAGAGCAGGGATATTATTGTAAAGGCAATTTATGTGGTGAGTGGTTGAAGTATCATGTAGATGGCAGTCTTGAAGAACGCAATTATTTTATTGATGATGAACTTCATGGCTTCAGCGAAAACTATTCTGCTGAAGGGAAAAAATATATAGAGTATTTATATTATCATGGTGAGTTTCTCGGCTTCAATGAATTTGATACATCAGGCCGTATGTTTAATACGCAAATGCTGACAAAAGGAAGTGGTACCTTAAAAACTATTTCTCCTGATGGTAAAAAAACTTTGAGTGAAGTGATTTATAAAAACGGCAGACTTGATGGTGCGTTTTCAGAAACATTCCTGAATGGTAAACCAAGAAGAAAGTTAAATTATAAATCAGGAGTTAAAAACGGACCGTATAAATATTATAGTCTTGAAAATACAGCATATGATGAGGGAATTTACCTGGATGGTGAACGTGATAGTATCTCCGTTAGTTCACAACAGGGAAAAAAATATTGCGTGAGTAATTACAAAAGAGGCGAATTGCAGGGTGAACGAATTTGGTATTATCCTGATGGAAAAATGGATCGCAAAGGAACTTACCTGAATGATGAAAGAGATGGATATTACTATTATTATGCACAGGATGGTACTGTACAGGTTCGTCTTTTTTATCGTGATGCACATTTAATTTCTTACTCTTACCTCACTGCTCCCGGAAAATATGGTGATGAAATTCTGATCAATAATATTTCAGGAACCATTAAAGGGTTGTTTCCAGGTGGAACTACTTCATGCGAGCTAACTGTAAATTGTGGAATGTATGAAGGTGTTTTTAAAAGATATAATCCTGATGGAAAACTTGCTTCAGAAGAAACATACAGTAAGTACGATTATAATGGTCCGTGTAAATATTATTATCCAAATGGTCAATTACGCAGGGAATTAAATTTTATCACTGATGAATTAAATGGTAATGTGAAATTATATAATGAAAAGGGGCAGCTTACAAATTCTTATTCCTATGTGAATGGAAGTTTATCAGGTCCTTCAGTTTATTATGATGAAACAGGTAAGGTCATCAAAACAATTAAATGTTTAAATAATGTTCCGGTTGAATAAAATATCTTTAATGCTGTTGTTGTTCGTTGCGTTGCATAGTACTGCGCAACCTGTTGTAAATGTGGAAGGAGTTAAGCAGAAATATCCGGGCATTGGTTTCTATACATTGAAACAGAATGAACACATTGAAATTAAAAATTCGGGAAGTAAACTGAATATAAAAACTACATCTGAATCATCAGTGCTGTTGCTTAATGATCATGCAGTTCTGAATTCAGAACGATCTATTTATTATTACAATACCTTTTCAGAAATTTCTGATATTGATGCTCGTACATGGGTTCCTGATGGCAGTCGTTTTAAACAGGTGAAGGTGAATGAAATCTTTACCCGTAAACCTGCCAAAAGCGGAGTTTTTTACGATGACTTTATGGAGAAGTATTTTTACTATCCGTCCTTACGTCCGGGCTCTGTAATATCACTGAAATATGATGAGGAAATATTTGATCCGCACATGTTGCCTGCATTTTATTTCGGTGGAAGTTATCCTATTGAGGAAGCACGATTCTCTGTTACTTTTCCATCATCAGTAAAGCTGAAATATTTATATAAAGGAAATCCTGATGCAGTAAAGTTCGAGGAGAAGAAAGGAAAGAATGAAACAACTTATACATGGCAGTCAGTTGATGTCCCGAAATTTGAATCGGAAGATAATGCACCTGATCCAACTTTTGTAGTTCCGAAAGTGGTATTATATATTGATGAGTTTGATAATAATAATGTTCAGGAAAAAGTATTGCCTGATGTTAAACATCTGTATAAATGGTACAGCACATTGCTAACTGATGTTTGGAAAGAAGAACATAATGATACAAAAAAGCTGGCTGATTCATTAACTGCCGGAATTAAAGGTGATGATGCAAAAGCAAAAGCGTTATTCTACTGGGTTCAGGATCATATTAAATATATAGCTTTTGAAGATGGGTTAGGAGGTTTCATACCTCGTCCTGCGTCGGAAGTACAACGTAAGCGTTATGGTGATTGCAAGGATAAAGCAACACTGTTATGTGAATTGCTTCGAGCAGCAGGATTGAACGGTTATCGTGCATGGATTGGTACACGTGATATAGATTATACGTATGCAGAATTGCCTTCACCACAGGTAGATAATCATATGATCACTGCATATAATAACGGAAGTAAATGGTATTTCTTTGATGCAACAGCTGACCAGATTTATTTTGATACACCAACTTCCATGATTCAGGGTAAGGAAGCACTGATTGGAATAAATGCAGATTCTTTTTTAGTGATGAAAGTTCCGGAGATGGAAATGGAGCGTAATAAAATCAAATCTGATTATACCATTTCAATTTCCAATGATACTGTTTCCGGAAATGCAGTTGAACTTTATACAGGTTATGTAAAAGAAAATGTTTTTGCACGACTTACTGCTGATGGACTATCCAAAGTAAAAGAGAATGCCATCAACGGATTATATATTGGCAACAACAAACATCATGTGGATACTTTCAGTTACTCCGGATTAGCAGATCGTGATTCTGTACTTGCATTCCGTTATAAATTCAACCTGATGAATTATGTTACTATTGCTGATGATGAAATGTATCTGAACATGAATCTGAAGAAACCTTATGTGGACGATATCATAGACATCGGCAAAAGAAAGAATGACAGAATTTTTGATTTCCGTTTTGTAGATGAAAATGCAACCGAACTTTCTACAGGGAAAAAGGTTGCAGGTAAACTTCCTCCTGACAGAAAATATGAAGGAAAGAATTTTGGATTTTCTATCCGTTATGAAAATAGTGCCGGAAAAATTATTATGCACCGTAAAGTATATATTGATACATTGCTGTTGAAGATGAATCAGTTTAAAGAATGGAATGATTTCATTGAACAGCTTTCATCAGCTTATAAAGAAACTATTGTTTTAAAAACCACGAAGTAATTATTACGATTATGAAACGATTATTGAATCTGGTTGGGATATTAAGTCTTGTAACCATTAAAGGAGCGGTTGCCCAGAATTATGTATGCCGGAATTACGATTGGGCAGAGGTTAAATCAGTTCAGACATTAACACCTGATGAATTAAAAAAACCTTCTGTTATACTGAAAGACTTTCGGTTTTCGGAATATATATATAACAATAAGGAAGAACTGGAGATGTATTATACACGTCACAGAATGATTCATATTGTGGAGCAGAAAGCGCTTGATGAAAGTAATAAGATTTATATCGGTGTTTCAAGTGCAAATGATTTAGTTACTTTTAAGGGACGTACTATTTCTCCTTCTGGAAAGATTCAGGAGATGTATAAAGGAGATATGAAACTGGTTACGGAAGATGGCAGTCAGTATATGATATTGGCTGTGGAAGGACTGGAGATCGGAGGAGAGCTGGAGTATTTCTTTACATTGAAATCTGATGTAAATTATTTCAGTACAGAATATTTCCAGGGTGGTGATTTCATAAGAAAAGAAAGTCTGAAAGTAATCTCTCCGGAAAACCTGGTATTTACTTCCAAATCATATAACGGACTTGCTGCAGCAAAAGATACCATCATTGATCATAAAAGATATTTAGAAGTTACTGCAGAAAATGTAAAACCACTTCCTGATGAAAAGTACTCCATTGAAAACGCCAACAGGTTGCGACTGGAGTATAAATTATCTGAAAACAATGCAACGAATGCACATCACTTATTCAGCTGGCAGGATGCCGGTCGTCGTTATTATGATGTAACACATCGTTTTGAAGATGAGAAAAAAGCTATTTCTAAATTCCTCGATAAACTGAAATTAAAAGGTAAACCGCAACAGGAACAGATTGCTGCACTGGAAAATTATATAAAGACAGAATTTAATATCCAGTCAACAGGTGAGGAGGAAAGCATGTCGAAGTTATTCAGTAAACGGTATGCTTCTAAAACTACTATCACCAGTTTATATATACTGGCACTGGAGCAACTGGAAATTCCACATGAGCTTGTACTCACTTCCGATCGTTTTCATATTCCATTTGATGAATCTTTTGAATCGTGGAATTACATTGATGACATGCTGATCTACTTCCCGGGAATAAATAAATACCTTGATCCAACCAGTTATTTCCATCGTCTTGGTGCAATACCATTTCAGAATACTTCAGAAAAAGGATTATATATAAAGAAGATGACCATTGGTGATGCATCAAATGGAATTACTACAGTGCGTTACATTCCCTGCCCTGGTATGGACGTAAACTATGATAAGCTGGAAGCACATATAACTATCACTACTGACTGGAAAACAGCTAATATGAAAGTAAACCGTGATATGAGTGGTTATGAAGACAACAATCTGCGTGCTGCCTATTTTTATGCTGCTGAAGATAAAAAGGAAGAACTGGTAAAATCTATTTTTAGTGGATGGTTTGGTGAAGAGATGAAAGCAACGAATACTTCAGCAGCGAACTTTAACATGAGTACTGATGAAGTAAACAAACCATTTA
>JBDTVD010000130.1:0-9409 GCA_040007375.1 Bacteroidota bacterium
GTTTTTTTATTTCTGATGCGCAAACCACATTGGTGTTACAACCTGATGCAACAGCTGGGAAGGATGCATTTATCAGTAATATTAACGGAGAAGCTTCTGTTAATTTTGGTAATGACCAGATGCTGACCACGCAAGGGAGTCCTGCACGAAGATTTCTCATACAGTTTAATTTTTCTTCAATACCTGCCAATGCAACCGTTATTTCTGCCAACTTATATTTATATGCATATGATCCGGGAAATGGTGGTCACACTCCTGCTGCATCCAGTTATATCTACTTAAATCAAAACACTTCAGCATGGACTGAATCAACAGTAGCCTGGAGTAATGCTCCTACTACTTCTTTTTCAAGCGCGTCAGCTCAATTGCCGGTTGCTACAACATCTAACCAGAATTATATAGTAGATGTGCGCAACCTGGTTCAGCAAAATGTAACAAATGCTGCTTTTAATTATGGCTGGCAAATGACTCAATCAAATGGCGGCAGACTTGAATTCGCTTCGAGTGATAATTCCAATGCTGCATTACGACCAAAGCTGGTTATTACGTATGCAATATGTTCAGGAAATCCTCCGCCTGCTACTATAAGTCCTACTTCACCTGTAACAATATGTTCAGGCGCTGCACAAATTTTCACCGCAAACGCAGGTGCAGGTTATGTATACCAATGGTATGATGGAGTAAGTCAATATATTGGATCAGGTAATAGTATTAGTGCAACAACAAGCGGGAATTATAAAGTGGTTGTAACAAATCCGCAGGGATGCACGGCAACTTCTGCATCAGTTCCTTTAACTGTGAGACTTGAAAATGTGGATATCAGAACACAGGCAAACAGTCCTTCTTATGGTTGTATAAACGGAGCAGGAATGGTGATGAATGCAGATACAGGCACTGGATTTACTTATCAGTGGAAAAAAAATGGAAATAATATTACCGGAGCAACGGCATATATATATACTGCACATGATACAGCTATATATTCCTGCATTATTTCCTCTTCCGGATGTAGTATTACCTCAAATAACATTGAAGGAAAATTATACACAGGATCTGCAGTTACAACACAACCAACATATACCTGTAATGGTACAACAACACTAATGTCTTCTTCACAAACATTTAGTTACACAGGAAGTGAAACATGGCAATGGCAGAAAAATAATGTAAATATTCCCGGTGGTACCGGATATAATTATGATGCAACATCAACAGGTTTATATAGAGTGATTATGACCACACCTTATTGTCCTGTTTCTGTTACAACGAATGCAATTTCTGTTAACACTAATACATCACCATTGCTGGAACTGCAATCGCAGCCTGCAGGAAACCCTGTAAATACCTGTGTTAACGGTCCTACCTGGTTCACCCTGTATCATATAGCAAGTCAAGGTGGAGGTATGTTTACTAATACTACCAATACTACTTACGAATGGTATGTAAACGGAGTTCCTGAACCTAATATGAATTACTTCAATGAATTTATTTATGGATCAGCAAACCTTACAGTGCAGGTGGTTACCGCATGTGGCTCTATGGGTTATTCAAAAGAGGTGCATGCAGCTTATCCGGGTTTGATCGGACCTGATTTCACTATTAATAACGGATGTGATTCAGTGAAGCTTAACTTCTCTCATTTTATATATCCATGGAACAGTTACCAATGGAAATTAAATGGTGTTCCGATTGCAGGTGCAACAGGTGCTGAGTATTATGCAAAACAAAATGGAAATTATTCCTGCCTTGTGGATAATGGTTGCGATACAACAACATCAATAACAAAAACAGTGAATCTTATTACATCACCAACTGCAACACCTGCAGGGCCAATTAATGTATGTTCAGGAAGCGTTTATTTATATACACAATGGGCACAGGGTTATACTTATCAATGGACCAAAAACGGGGTGAATATTTCATTTAGTAATAATCAGTCTTATACAGTTTCATCTACTGGCAGTTATGCATGTAAAGTGACATCCAATGGTTGTACAAGAACTACAAATGCTGTTATGGTAAATTATGGAGTTCCTTCAGCAGTTATTGGAGGTGGAACTTCCATCTGTGCCGGAGGAAGCACCGCTTTATTTGTTGCGCCGCAACCATCAAACCAATCGTTCCAATGGAAGAAAAATAATGTAGCCATAGCAGGTGCAACATCATACTTGTATAATGCTACAACTGCAGGAGATTATATATGCGATGTTATCACCTCGTGTGGTGCGGCTACTTCCAATATCCTTTCAGTTACGGTGGCCAATGGAGGTGTTCCATCAATTCCATCCGCAGTAACAGGCGCTCTACGTCCATGTGCCGGCGCCAGTGGTATTATATATAGTGTAAATAATGTAGCAGGAACTACTTATAACTGGATTGTGCCTGCTAATGTTACCGTAGTTTCAGGGCAGGGAACAAATACACTTACCGTAAATTTTTCCGCAGCATTTGTAAATGGATCACTTTCAGTAACTCCTGGTAATGGTTGTGGAGCAGGGCCAGCCAGAACAGTATTATTATCAAAAGAAAGTCCCAGAACACCAGGTTCCATCAGTGGTTTCAGTGCAGGTGTATGCAATGTGTCAAATGTAATTTACACCATACCTCCAACAGCTAATGCAACAACGTATTTGTGGAATGTTCCGGCAGGTGTAATTATTAATAGTGGTCAGGGTACAACTTCTATTAATGTTAATTTCCCTGCTGCATTTATAGCAGGAACAGTTTCAGTGAAGGCAGGTTCATCATGCGGTTATGGAGCTGCAAGAAATTTAGCAGTAAAAGGAGCACCTGCAACTGCTGCTGTAATTAACGGACCTGTTACTGCATGTGCAAATCAACAGGGCGTTATATATAGTATTGCTGCAATTCCTTCTGCAACAACTTATAACTGGTTGGTTCCTTCAGGTGCAAGTATAACATCCGGACAAAACACCACTTCTATAACAATGAATTTTGGAACAGCAGGAGGAAATATGAGAGCGCGTGCAGGTAATGCTTGCGGAACCGGAGCGTACAGAAATCTTGCAGTAAGTATTGTGTGCAGAGAAGGAATGGAAGATGGGAATAATTCTATATCATTTAATATATATCCAAATCCATCAAGAGAATATTTTACTATCAATCTGGAAGGAGCTTTGGAGGAAACATATTCCATTGTAGTAAATGATATTATCGGAAAGGAAATTACCTCTTCAAATAATAATTCATCAGAAGTTCCACTGAATTTTGGAAGTGAACTTGCACCGGGAATTTATTTTGTAACTGTTAAATGCGGTTTACTGAATAAAGTAATGCGCATTGTGAAGGAGTGATCCGGCAGCATTGATTTATGAGCTTTTTTTTTGTGAGGATAAGAATGATCATGCGCCTGTGTTCGGATTTTTATGCGGAAGGGTGGAATAAGACAGAGTAAATCACCGGCTGATATTTTCCTGAGCTTCGGTGTCCATTAGATTCCGTAATTCGTAAATTCGTACCCATTCGTTTTCGTAGATGGAACAAAAGAAATTCAACATCTGGTGGGGACCACCTAAAAAATTTTCTACGCAGCTGGAAGAGCGGAAGATCAGCTGGCTGGAATTGTTTTATGATCTCGTATATGTAATTGTTATTTCGCGCATCACGCATCACATGGCTGTTCATCCTGATGTGCACGGAATATCTCAATATATATACTTGTTTACAATGGTGTTCTGGGGTTGGCAGAATGGTAGTCAGTATCACGATCTGCATGGCAGTCCCGGAATACGTACCCGATTTATGACGCTCTGGCAAATGATAATTGTTGCAGCATTAGGTGTTGCAATGGAAAGTCCACCGGAAACTTTTGTATCAAGAACAATTATCTGTTTCGCGTTACTGCAGTTTTTCATTACGTACCTCTGGTGGAGTGTAGGTATATATGACAAGGTTCACAGAAGACTCAGCGTACCTTATGTATCCTGTTATTTTCTTTGCTTCCTGATGTTTGTTGCTGCATTATATATTCCTTCTCCATATACAGAACGTTTTCTTTGGCTCATTTTGATTATAAACCATCTACCTCCTCTTTTAAATTATAGAAGGTTGCGAAGTCGTAATTCTGAATTCAGTCTTTCCATGAGTATGGTGGAGCGTCTGGGATTATTTACCATAATTGTTTTTGGAGAAAATATTCTCGGTGTTATTAATGGTGTTGATTCGTATGTTCACCTCAATGCATCTATATGGTTTTGTTTTGCTTTGGGTATTCTGATTGTATTTGCACTATGGTGGATTTTCTTTGCATTAATTGCTGACAGGGAATGCAAGCATGGTTTTCTTGCAGGACAATCATTGGTGTTTTTATATATACCTTGTCTTGGGTCATTGGGTATTGTAGGTGCAACCTTTTCTGTATTGCTCAGTGGTATGCTGAATCCTGATGCTGACTGGTATAGAGCACGAGTGATGTTTGTAGTAAGTCTTGCTGTCTTTCTGTGGAGTGTACTTGGTATCAGCAATAAATTGATTTATGATGATGAGTATCTGAAAGCAAAAAAAATAATACAACCATTGCTTGGTTTAACTGGAATTGTAATTGTTTTACTTTCCCTGTTTTTTAACTTTTTATCTGTGATGAACCTTTTAATCATTATTTTTCTAGTATTAATGACAATCATTATTGTAATCACACGAAGCTGGTTTAAAGTAGAGTTACAACACATGTCCGAAGACAGAAATGATAAATAATGAGTCTGAACTATTGAACAATTAATTTTACTTTTTGTGCAGCGTTATTTGTTTTTATTTCTGCTATATAAATTCCGTTTTTTAGATTATTTCTTGGTATGAACAGTTGATTATTTCCTTTTGAATAGGTTTGTTCTTTTGTCTGGGAAATTATTTTTCCTGTTAAATCATAAATGGAAACAATTACTGTTGAAGTTTGATCGACTGTGAAATTTATTGTTGTCAGTTGCGAGAAAGGATTGGGATATGCTGTTATATTTGAAATTCCCAGTGAAGTATTTTCCTTAATTGCTGTTGCAGTATTTGCAAATTTTACCGTTACATAATTTGAATTGGTAGCTGATGTAAATGTTTGTCCGGTTACTAAAATATCATTGCTGTTATCAAGTGTAATAGAATTGAATTTATCATCCAGATTAATTCCTGCATCATATGTAATATTCCAGAGTTGATTCCCGTTGCTGTCGTATTTTATGATACATCCGTTTGTTGTTCCGCCAGTCAGAATTTCATAACCGCATATATAAATGTTTCCCTGTGCATCGGCTGTCATTTGAGTTGGAATAGCACCTAAGCTATCAGCACCGAAAAACTTTTTTGTCCACACAATTGTTCCGCTATCTATTACCATTGTTACAAATGCATCTTTAGTTATGTTGTTAATTGTTTCTTTGCATTTTCCTGTTACTACAACAAATCCATTGGGTAACCACATAGTTGAAATAGCTGTATCATTTAAGTTGGCTGTGCCGTTGTAGGTGGTAACCCATAATCGGGTGCCGTATTGATTTTGTTTATAAACTACCATATCATTATTGTTTCCTGCATCGGTTGTGCCGCAAACAAAAGTGTTGTTGCTGTTATCTGCTTTTAAACAGGTTCCGTAATCAGTATCATTACCAAAGCCATTGTATTTGGATTCCCAATTGTGATAAAAGTTGTTCAGGTAGTTAATGGTAAAAATATCGTTAGAGGTTGTTCCGAAAAAATTGAAGGAATTGCAGAGTGCAAACATACTTCCGTTCGGTGTAACAGAAATTGCCGTGGGGATATCATCATCACTTGAACTACTGAAATTTTCACTTATGATTTTATTTCCGGCTGAATCGCATTTGATAATATACATATCATATAAGTTACCGGTTGGGGAAAGTACTTTGGCATTAGCATAAAAATTTCCAACAGAATCTACAGCTATGTCAACTCCATAATCATCGTAAGTAGTATAACTGTATGGTTCATAATTTTTAGCCCATATTCTTCCGGCGCTGTTGTATTTGCAAACAGCAAGGTCACCCTGATGCAAAGCCGTTGTACCAACAGCATATATATTTTGCCATTTGTCGATGATTAATTTAACACCATAGTTGTTGTATAACGCTTGTGTATTACTGTAATGATCTGACCATTGTTCTGTTCCTCCTGCATTGTATTTTATAGTTGTAAAATTTCCCCCATTGAAGGTGTGAAAACTTGAACCAGTTACAAAAACATCTCCGGCACTGTTTGTTATTACGGAATTGGAAACATCTTTCCCTATAAGGTTTCCATCAAAAAAACTATCCCATATTTTTTGTGGTGCCTGTGCATTGCAAAAACAGAAAGTGAAATTCAATAATATAAATGTACTTATTATTATTTTCATGATAGTTATTTATTGAATAATGAGTTTTGTCTTAAATGATTGGGTTGTTGTTTTTATTTCGCAGATGTAAATTCCATTTTTAAAATCTTTTGCTTCAATTATGATATGCTGTTGTCCTATCGAAGGATTTTCTAAGAGAATAGATTTTATTTTTCTTCCTGTTACATCATATATATCCATTAAAACGGGTGCTGCTGTTTCTAATTTGAATGACAGTGTTGCGGTGGCTGAAAAAGGATTCGGGTAACATGTTATTTTAGAATTTTCTTCAACTATAGGTTGCGAAAGCCCTGTTGTTCCGCAACTCTTTAAACTTTGGTCAATGCACTCAAATCCAACTACACCGCCTTTTTTGTAAATTGTTACTCCTTCAGTCTGGCTGATAATCCATAGGTTGCCAAGTTTATCCATTTCCAGTCCTTCCACCTGTTTATGTGCAATGGGTGAGGAACCTTCTAAGAAAGATGTCCATGATGTTCCGTTATAGATGGAGATCCCACCATAGTATGGAAAAGTTTGTGTGTTATGCGCTCCAATGAAAACAGTATCACCACCACCGAATTCTATAGATGTAACATAGTTGGCAGCAATGTTTGAATTGGCTTCTGTCCAGTTAGTCCATGTTGTTCCATCATATTTGTAAACACCATGATTGGTTGCAAGCCACATTTTGTCGGTATGGTCAAAAGCAATGTCATATATATAATCAATCGGTCCATTTGCTAAAAATGAAGAATCAACGTATGACCATGTTCCATTATCAAGTACTGCAATTTCTCTGAATCCACCGAAATACATTTTTCCTCCTGCACGTGGTGTCATGCAATTCAGACCTGATGGAGGCAAGCCACTGTTTAAACTGTTTAGATTACTCCAGGAATTATTTGCGTGATTATATTTCATCACTGAACTATTGTAGAGTCGCATGAAAACATGTCCGCTGTCATCCGATTCTACTTCTTCCGGTGTTTGAAAGTTAGTAGTTGTGTTTGTGTTATCCCACAAAATCCATGATGCATAATTTTTGTAATCACCATCAGGTATTTGAATTGCATAGCCAAATCCTCCATAGTAAGTCATCCATATATCACCATAACTATCTTCGGTTACTGAGGTACCTATTGGTGTATTATTTTGAAGCGAAGGAAATAATCCTTCATTAAATTTTCCATAATCTTCCCATTGCGGACAATCGAAAACCTGAATACCACCCTCATCGTTTGCAAACCATTTTCGGTTTTTGGAATCTACAAATATTTGATTGTTTATGTAATCAACAAGTCCTGTATTGTAACGTGTATATGTTTTCCATACAGCACCATCATATTTTTCAAGGTAGCCAATTCCACATGTCCAGAAATTTCCTGTGTTGTCAATACGTACATCGTACATGTGATTGGGAGCGTTATGTGTCGTCCATGATGTTCCATCATATATATAACAGCCGGAGTTGCTTGCAAGAACCCCTACAACAATCTTATCACCACTCACATCCACACAGTTCAAACCATTCGCTGAAACAGGACTATTACTGTTGTTGATATGAGTCCATGTTGTACCATCAAAAATATCCACAGAAGTATTGGTTACCGCATATATTTTATTTGTTGCTTCATCATATTCCACATCTTTAACATCAAAGGAAGTGAGACCTGAATTTGCAGGAGAAAACAGGATCCAGTTTAATCCATCGAATTTTATAAGTCCCAGATTACTTCCTATCCAGATATTATTTTGATTATCGGAAACTATTTTATCCACCATCGTTGTCTGCAAATTGGAATTGGATGGTGTATATATTGTCCATGTTGTTCCGTTAAACTTAACAATGCCACCTGTTGTAGCATCTTCAAAGGTGGCCCAAACAGTATTGTTGTTATCCACAGTAATTCCACGCATATCATCTCCAATCATTGGAGAATTCGCAGTTGTATAAGTTGTCCATGTTGAACCATCGTAATGTGAAATACCACCATGAGCAATTCCATTTCCAATTCCATTGGTTGCTACCCAAACACCATTGTTGTTATCGAAATCAATATCATATACACGATCTGCCGGAAGATAACCATCATAATTTCCCCAACAGGTAAATACGGTATCGCTTTGATTAAAACGAACAACAGATCCATTACTATAAAAAGGAATGTAACCGGCTGTCCAGATATTGTTATTGCAATCTGTTTTAATTACCTCATGGTAATCGCCACTGATACCGGATTTATCAGGCCGCATGAAATACCATTCCGGTGATTGAGCAGGTGCTGTTAGGAATTGCGTAAGAAGAATTAAGAATATGTTAAGTGTTTTTTTCATTACTGTAATTATTGAATGATGAGTTTTGTTTTGAAAGTTTGTGATGCAGTTTTTACTTCACAGAAATAAATTCCACTTGTAAAATATTCTGCATCAATTTTAATTTCCTGTTTACCTGTTGAGAGATTTCCTGTGAATACAGTTTTTGTTTTCCTTCCGGTAACATCATATATATTTATTGAAACTGTTTCTGCTTTTTCTAAATTAAAGGTGAGCGTTGTTGATGTTGAAAATGGATTTGGAAAAACAGTTAGTGGTGAATTACTGTTAATGATTGATTCACTAACTCCTGTTGAAATGCATGTTTGTAATGTTTTATCCATACAATCATAACCGATTATACCACCAGGATTAAATATTGCTGCTCCTTTACCTCTCGACATTACCCAGATATTTCCCAGTGTATCCAATGCCATTCGTCGTACGAATTTTTCCTGCAATCCTGAATTTGAAGTGGTGTATGGTGTCCACGTTGTTCCATCGTATGAACATAACCCTGCAGGATAAGGAGGGAATACAGCTTCTTCACAACCCACCCAAAGTGTACCGTTGTTGTCCATTAACAATGAGTTTACCCAGTTACCCATCATTGCTGTGTTTGATGTGTCGAATACTGTCCATGTTGTTCCGTCGTATTTGTAAAGTCCCTGTTCTGTTGCTATCCATTTATTTCCAAGTGTATCAAATGCTATGTCTGCAATATTACCTTGTGGCAATGGTGTGTTGATGGAAGTA
>JBDTVD010000131.1:0-9394 GCA_040007375.1 Bacteroidota bacterium
AGGTCCTTTTGCGATTGTCCTTTGTTTTTGCAACTTAGCTAGTCAATACAACTCTTGCAAAAGTCATAGTTCCAACTACATTCACACAAAAGCTCTTGATAGAAATGTATTCAACAGCAGGGTGCGCAACCTGTCCTGATGCAGAAACAAAATCAGATGCTTATGCAGCATCAAATCCTGATAAAGTTTATGCAGTGAATGTACATACCAGTGATGCAATGACAAGTCCGCAGTTTGCATACCTTGATGGATTACTGAATGTTACCGTATTCTCATCAGGTTCATTCAACAGATTGCCATTTAATGGTTCTTCTGTATTGCATAAAACAACATGGAATAAAACTGTTATCAATACTTGTTTAACCAAAACTGCATCTGCCGGATTAATGATTAACACAGTGAAATCAGGAAGCAACGGAACAGCAAGTGTTACAGCAGGATTTAATAAATCGATGAGTGGTAATTATAAGCTCACTGTCTACCTTGTTGAAGATGATGTAACCGGAACAGGTAGTGGATACAATCAGGCAAATTATTATAACAATATTGCAAGCAGTCCATTTTATCATTTGGGAAATCCAATCATTGGATATAAGCATGGTTTTGTATTACGTAAAGTATTGAGTGCATCAACAGGTGATGCTGTTCCTGCAACTTCTATTAATGCAGGTGGTTCATACAGCAAAACTTACAGCTTCAATACAACAGGTTACAATGCTTCTAAATTATATGTGATAGCATTTGTCAACAAGCTGGGATCAAGTCCCCTCACACAGGAAATTATGAATGTGCAACGTGTGAAATACGGAAGTAATAAAGCATGGGATTAAGAAGTATCAAGATGCAAGTATCAAGTATCAAGACTGATTATTCAGTGTAGTTTAATTTTTCAAAGCAAGATAAATGCACTTAATCACTTAATCACCTAATCACTTAGTCACAAAAAAAAAGGCGCGATGAGCGCCTTTTTGCATTTAAAGTGTAAGAAATGGGATAAAATTGACAACACCACCCTGCAATGTGAGGCTAAGTTTGCTGCATGAAAAAAATAAAAACCATCATGCACATGAAACAAAGTATGTTACTTATGGCCGGCCTTGCAATGGCCCTTGCATCCTGCCAGAAAGATGAAACAATTTCTCAGGGTCCTTCAAATGAATCAGGTTCATTCAGCAGATCAACAGCAAATACCATAAGGACAGCACTTCCTGTTGTATTTACTAAAAAAGTACTTGCTGAAGAATTTGCAGGTTCAGGTTACGGTGATGTTCCGATGTCAAATTCGACATTAGCAAACATATCATCTACATTTAATGGTTCTGTTTATGTAGCTTCTTTCCATAATGGCGACATGCTGGAAACAGGAGAAGCAGGAAAACTGAAAAATATATTGCCTGGAGGAATGAATGCATCCTATCCGTCAGCATCAATAAACAGAAATGATTTAGGTGGTTCACGTTTTGTGAATTATGGCGACTACTCTAACATGGTAAACATGTGTATTCAGTCAAATGCCACTTGCGGATTAGCAATCACTTCATCAGTTAATGGAAACACAGCACAAATGCAGATTATGTGCGGCTTCAACAGCACTATGACAGGCAACTATACCGTAAATGCTTATTTAGTTGAAGATAATATAGTGGATAAAAACGGTATGCTGGCACAGACTAATAACTTCAACAATGATAAAACCACACCATTCTTTATGCAGGGCAATCCAATAATTGGTTACACACATAATAATGTAGTACGTCGTGTATTAACTCCTTTCATGGGAACACCTATCAGTGCATCTGTACTGGTGCCAGGCGGAACTTGCAGGAACACATATATATTCGACATACCTACTACATGCGATGCTGCTAATTGCCATATCATTGCATTCATAACAAAATTGAATTCTAACGGAGTAGCTGACAATATCTGCAACGTTCAGAAAGCAAAACTTGGAACTGTTAAAGGCTGGAACTAAGAAACACTTAAACTATATATATATCAGAGAGGCGCGTCGAAAGATGCGCCTCTCATCTTTTCAGGATATATATAAGTTCACTGATGATCATGGCAGTTGCTCCCCAGATCATATGATTTTCATAAGGGAAATACGGTGCATCGATCCATCCGAATGAGCGGCTTTCAAAACGATGTGATGGTAAATCTTTTATAAAGAAATATTGTATTTCAGGCGTGACAACATTTTTTACTTCACCCGGATTAAGTTGAAATACAGGTTTTGTTTCAGAAAAACCAACAAATGGATGCACCAGGAAATTGCTTACAGGAATATATATTTCAGAGAGTGCTCCTATCATAGTAACTGCTGATGGAGCAACACCAACTTCCTCATACATTTCACGCATTGCAGTATCGAGTAATGTAACATCATCCTGCTCTCTTTTACCTCCGGGAAAACTGATTTGTCCGCCATGAGCATGGGTACTTTCCGGACGTTCCATCAGCAACAATCTGGTACTGTTATTATCCGGATAAAGGATAACAGCAACACAACTGGTTTTATAAGAAGGATTTTGTTTCAGATATTCTTTCGTACTTAACCGTTGCACAGGAGCCAGTAAATGATGTGCCTCTTCTCCGGGAAGCATTCCGATACCATTGCGTAATTTTAATACTGCATCATCAAAATTCATTATGCAAGTGCCTTTACTCCATTTGATGCAGCAACATGTTTTCGCTCTCCGATCTGCTGACGCCACATCGCATAATACAACCCTTTCTGTTCAATCAGTTCCGTATGCTTACCTGCTTCTATAATAAATCCTTTTTCAAGAACAAAAATCCGGTCAGCATGCATAACAGTTGATAAACGGTGAGCAATTAATATAGTGATGTGATTTCCTGCAGATGATACTTCACGCATTGTTTCAGAAATTTCTTCTTCAGTTAATGAATCCAATGCAGAAGTGGCTTCATCAAAAACAAGTAATGATGGATGACGTAATAATGCACGTGCAATTGAAAGTCGTTGTTTCTCTCCTCCGGAAACCTTTACACCACCTTCACCAATCATGGTGTCTAAACCTTTATCAGCACGATCAAGTAATCCCTGTAAAGCAGACTTACGTAATACCTGCAGGCATTCCTCATCAGTAGCATTTGGTGCAACAAACAACAGATTCTCTCTTATAGTTCCTGAAAATAATTGTGTATCCTGTGTTACCAATCCGATCTGGTTACGCAATTCATCCAGACTTACTTCATCGGAATTAATTCCATTATATAAAATCCTTCCTGTAACAGGACGATACAATCCAACAAGCAGTTTCACCAATGTTGTTTTGCCTGAACCGGAAGGTCCGACAAAAGCAATCGTTTCTCCTTTTCCAGAGGTAAAATTGATATTATTCACAGCATTACTGTTTGCTGTTGGATGACGGAAAGTAACATCATTAAATTCAAAGCGGCTGATTTCCCCAAGTTTTGCAGGATAAACAGGACGAGGTTCAACAGGAGTGTCCAGTATCTCTTTAAAATTCGCCAGCGATACTTCTGTCTCTCTATATATATTGATAATATTTCCCATTTCCTGCAATGGACCAAAAATGAAAAAGGAATAAATAAACATTGTAGTAAATTCTCCAACTGTTATTCTGCCTTTATAAATGAGGAACATCATCACTCCGAGAATAGAAACTCTGATAAGATTCACACAGGTTCCCTGGATGAAACTGAGACTTCTTATATATCTCACTTTCTTCAATTCCAGTTTTAAAATCTTTTGTGTGGTATTATTCAGTCGCGTGATTTCCTGCTGCGCAAGACCCAGACTTTTCACCAGCTCAATATTTCTTAACGATTCAGTTGTCGTTCCGGCAAGAGCAGTTGTTTCGGCAACAATTACCTTCTGAACCTTTTTAATATTCTTACTTAATACAGAACTTAAAATACCAATCAATGGAATTGCAGAAAGATATATAATAGCAATAATGGGTGTTGCGTTTACCGTATAAAATACCACTACTACAATTCCTACAAGTGAAGTGAAAAGAATATTAATAAAAGCAGACATCAGTCGTTCCACATCCGTTCTTACCTTCTGAAGTTTACCTAACGTTTCACCACTGCGTTGATCTTCAAAAACAGAGTAAGGTAAATCAAGAGAATGCTGGATACCATCTGAATAAATTTTAGCACCATTCTTTTGTATCACCACATTCAGAAAATAATCCTGGAAATTTTTTGCAATCCTCGATACCATTGCAACTCCAATCAATGCCATCAGGAAAACACCGACAACACGAAAGAAATCTGATCTTTCTCCTTTATAATTTGCTGTGCGGTCAATCATTTTTCCCAGTACAAAAGGATCCATCATTGAAAAAACCTGGTTTACAGCAGCAAGTATAAGAATCAACAACATCATTCTCCAGTGCGGCTTCAGGTAGCTATATAATAGTTTCATAGTTTAAATTTTCGCGGACAAAGGTAACTATTTAACCCGCCCCGTTTTTTCCAATATTGTCCGTTAATAAAAAAATATATCCGGTGGGATTACGGGAATACTATCACTTAAATTTGTCCGTTCAGATAAAAAGTAAAATCATGAAATACAAAATCCTCATTGCTATAATAGTTGTTCTCCCTTTTATAAGTACTGCACAACATTCACTTCTGCTTAAAACCGGTGAACGTATGAATGGTGAAGTGGTAGCACTAAAAGATGGAACTCTTTCCTTCAATTTTAAAGGCAATACGATGAATATAAAACTCACAGAAGTACAGTCCATTCAATTTAGTGAAGGAAACAGTCAGGCAGTTAAAACGGGAACAGATTCTCCTGTAAACAGCGGAACCAAAGGTGTGAGTTACACTATGAACGGACGTAAGCTTAACAAACAACCGGTAATTAGTAATCTTACCATGGAGAAAGGTATTGTAGTTGTGGAAATTACTATAAATAAATACGGCAATGTGATTAAAGCAGAACCAGGTGCTGAAGGAACTACCACTACCAGTCAATATCTGCTGACGAAAGCAAAACAGGCCGCAGAAAGTGTTGCTTTTGATACATCACCTACCACTCCACTGGAACAGAAAGGAACTATTACCATTATTTTTTAAGGTTCTAAAACGGTATATTTTTCTTTTTTAAGTGCAATTCTTTTAAGTGAGGATGGGAATATATATGCCTTCTGAAGTAGCTTTATATTTTCTGGTTTTCTTTTTTAGATGATCTCCGTCATGTCTGGTTGATTTTTCTGTGTTTATTTTTACATGATCATTTATCTTCTGACGATAAGTCTTGTTAAACTAATGTACCAGGTCATAATTACCGCCTTACTGTGGTATCTCTGACAGATTAACCCCATTTCCAAACAGTTTACCCAATGGTAAATCATTTGATGGCTCAACTTTTATATAAGAAAATATGAACTTCGACAATTTCACTATCAAATCGCAGGAGGCTTTGTCTCATGCACAAAGTATTGCATCCGGCAACGGACAGCAGGCTATAGAACCCGGACATTTATTATTATCACTTCTTGAAACAGATGAAAATGCTGTTCCTTTTCTATTAAAGAAGTTGAATGTAAATGTTGCACAATTGATTTTACTTACAAAAGAAGTGGTAAATCAATATCCGAAAGTAAGTGGTGGTTCGGCATACCTCAGTCAGGATGCTGCAGCTGTAATTACAAAAGCACAATCGTTTCTGAAAGAATACAAAGATGATTTTGTTTCTGTTGAACATTTACTGCTTGGTCTGCTTGCAGGAAAAGACAAAGCAGGAAAATTACTTCGTGAAAACGGTATCAGTGAAAAAGAATTAAAAAAAGCTATTCTTGAATTACGAAAGGGAGCCAGCGTAACATCTGCAAGTGCTGAAGAAACATATAATTCACTGGCAAAATATGCACGCAACCTGAATCAATTGGCACGTGATGGAAAATTAGATCCTGTTATTGGTCGTGATGATGAAATACGCAGAGTGTTGCAGATCTTATCACGCAGAACAAAAAATAATCCGATATTAATTGGTGAACCTGGTGTTGGGAAAACGGCCATTGCCGAAGGACTTGCACACAGAATTATTAATGGTGATGTTCCGGAAAATCTGAAGTCGAAAACTATTTACTCACTTGATATGGGATCTCTTATTGCAGGTGCTAAATATAAAGGGGAGTTTGAAGAACGATTGAAGTCTGTTGTGAAAGAAGTAATTAGTGCTGAAGGTGACATCGTTTTATTTATTGATGAAATACATACACTTGTTGGAGCTGGTGGTGGTGAAGGTGCAATGGATGCTGCCAACATTTTGAAACCTGCTCTTGCACGTGGCGAACTTCGTGCAATTGGTGCAACAACATTAAATGAATATCAAAAATATATAGAGAAAGATAAAGCTCTTGAACGTCGTTTTCAGAAAGTGATGGTGGAAGAGCCGGATACTCAGGATGCAATTTCTATTCTGCGTGGATTAAAAGAACGGTATGAAACACATCATAAAGTAAGGATTAAGGATGAGGCGATAATTGCTGCTGTTGAACTTTCTCAAAGATATATATCAGATCGTTTTCTACCTGATAAAGCTATTGACCTTGTGGATGAAGCAGCAGCTAAATTACGACTGGAGATTGATAGTGTTCCGGAAGAGCTGGATGAAATTCAGAGAAGAATAATGCAGTTGGAAATTGAAAGAGAAGCTATCAAACGGGAAGGTAATTCAAAAAAAGTAAAAGAAATCAGTGAACAGTTAGCGAATCTGAATGAACAGCGGAATTCTATAAAGGCACGTTGGGAAGAAGAGAAAAAACTGGTTGATGGTTTACAGAATACAAAGGAATCTATTGAGAATTATAAACTGGAAGCTGAGCAGGCAGAACGTGCAGGTGACTATGGTAAAGTTGCTGAGATACGTTATGGAAAAATTAAAGAAGCAGAAAGTAATCTCAAAGAACTGAATGAAAAACTTACTGCAATGCAGGGCGATAAAGCCATGATTAAAGAAGAAGTAGACAGTGAAGATATTGCAGAAGTTGTTTCACGATGGACAGGTATTCCGGTGAACAGAATGCTGCAGAGTGAACGTGAAAAATTATTGCATCTCGAAGAAGAATTACATAAACGTGTGGTGGGACAGGAAGATGCAATTGCTGCATTAAGTGATGCTGTGAGAAGAAGTCGTGCAGGATTGCAGGATCAGAAACGACCTATTGGTTCCTTCATCTTTTTAGGAACAACAGGTGTTGGTAAAACGGAAGTTGCAAAAGCACTGGCTGATTTTCTTTTTAATGATGAGAATGCAATGACCCGTATTGACATGAGTGAATATCAGGAACGACATAGTGTAAGCCGTTTGATTGGTGCACCTCCGGGATATGTAGGTTATGATGAAGGTGGTCAGTTAACAGAATCAGTTAGAAGAAGACCGTATAGTGTTGTGTTGCTTGATGAAATTGAGAAAGCACATCCTGATGTATTTAATATATTATTACAGGTATTAGATGATGGAAGACTTACAGATAACAAAGGAAGGATTGCCAACTTTAAAAATACAATTATCATCATGACATCCAACATTGGTGCTCACATCATACAGGAAAAGATGGAAGGCATGAATGATAAAAACCGTGAAAGTGTTTTAGCATCTACACGTGTTGAAGTGTATGAACAATTAAAGAAAACTATACGTCCGGAATTTCTGAACAGAATTGATGAAATCATCATGTTTACTCCTCTTACCCGTGATGAGATAAAACAAATTGTGAGAATCCAGTTCAACAGTATTGCAAAAATGCTGGAACAGAATGATATCAAAATCAGCATTACAGAAGAAGCTATTGAATGGTTAAGTCAGCTTGGTTATGATCCGCAGTTTGGTGCGCGTCCTTTAAAACGTGTAATGCAGAAGCGGTTGCTGAATGAACTTTCGAAACAGATACTTGGAGGAACAATTAATAAAGATGATGTAATTGAAATTGATCTGGATGATAAACAACAGTTTGTTTTCAGAAATATAAAGATCAGTGAAATGGCAGTTTAAAAATTTATTAAATATCAATTGAAAGAGCCACGGGAAATATCCTGTGGCTTTTTTTCTTTCTAAGAAACAGAATTTTATTAGTTCAATACATTTATTATTAAAAATTTATTTTGAAAGTGAATGAACATTCATTTATATTTGCCACCGGAATGAGAGTACGAGATGTTCAGAAGGAAAAAGTGATCCGTGAAAAGGCTTTAAAAATGATTGTTAAGCATGGCACGGAAGGTTTCAGCATGCAGAAGCTGGCGAAGGCAGCCAATGTTTCTCCTGCAACGATTTACATTTATTTTAAAGATAAGGAAGATCTGATTCTGGAATTATGCAGAGCTGCAAGTGCGAAGATGGCAGAAATTACCTTGAAGAATTTTGATCCTTCCATGAGTTTTGAAGAAGGATTAAAAGTGCAGTGGATCAATCGCGCAAAGTATTGTCTGAAGTATCCTGAAGAAACACATTTTCTGGAACAGATCAGGCATTCAGCATGGCAGGAAAAACTTCCATCTACAATTAGTGAGAAGTTTAAAACCGTTATGCATGAATTTGTTGCTAATGCAATTAAGAGAAATGAATTAGTAAAAGTTCCTGTTGAAGTGTATTGGTCTGTTGCCTTTGCCCCACTCTACAATCTTGTAAAATTTCACATGACAGGAAAGAGTATTGGCGGAAGAAAGTTTAATTTCTCTGATAAAATAATGATGGAAACCTTTCAACTTGTATTAAAAGCGCTCACTCCATAATATATAACAATCACAAAATGAATTTTCATATGATGACTTCACAATCAGCTTTCGAAAAAAAGGAATTTAATCCTTTATATATTCTTATTTTCAAAACTAATATCACATCAGAAAATGATCTGCAAAATCTTTCTTCAGTGCTCAATGGGCACTCATCAGTACTGAAATGGAACGTTGATACAGATGACACTGATAAAGTATTGCGTATTGAATCCATCGAAAATAATACAGAAGAAATAATTGGCCTTCTTTTACAATCAGGTTTTTATTGCGAAGAACTGAATGACTAACTTTTTAAATATTCACTATGACAACAATTGCCGAAACACCACTTAAAAAATTTACTTCTTACCAGACTATTGTAATCCTTTTACTGGCACTCACTCAGTTTACGGTAGTGTTGGATTTCATGGTGATGTCGCCTTTAGGTTACATGCTTATGAAATCTATGAGTCTTACAACCGCTCAATTTGGATTCGCAGTTTCCAGCTATGCATTCAGTGCCGGTATATCCGGATTACTAACGGCAGGATTTGCAGATCGCTTCGACAGGAAAAAGTTGCTGCTGTTTTTTTATATAGGTTTTATTGTCGGAACTTTTTGCTGCAGTATTGCTACTACCTACACCATGCTTATTTCAGCACGTATT
>JBDTVD010000132.1:0-9391 GCA_040007375.1 Bacteroidota bacterium
GAAGACAGTCCCTCAATTATTAATATTTCAGCATCAGACACAGGAAAAGAATTTCTTTTCTCTATAGAAGATAACGGCATTGGAATAGAAAAAGAATATTACGACAGAATATTTATAATTTTTCAGCGCCTTCATGTGCGAACAGAATATGCAGGAACCGGAATAGGACTTTCGTTAAGCAAAAAAATTATTGAGCTGCATGGAGGAAAAATATGGGTTGAATCAGAATTCGGAAAAGGAAGCACATTTTACTTCACAATGCCAAAAAATTAAAACAAACATATATGAGAAAAAAACTAAACTGTATTTTATTAGTTGATGACGATCCGGATGATAATTTCTACCATCAAATCATCATCAATGAATTGAATATTGTTAACCACATTGATGTTGTTATAAACGGAATTGAAGCAATAGCATATCTCAAAAAGGAAGATCGCATTCCACCCGACCTTATATTTTTAGATCTTAACATGCCCAAAATGAACGGATGGGAGTTTTTAGAAAAATATAAACAGTTAAACAACGCAAAAAAAGCAAAAGTGCTTATTGTGATTTTAACAACATCAGCAAACCCTGATGATTTAAAAAGGGCTAAGGAAATACAGGAAGTAACAGGCTTTGAAACAAAACCATTAAGCAAAGAATTGCTGAAGGGAATTTTACAGCAACATTTTCAGGACTACTTATAAAATATGTAACGGCGCATTTTCAAGAGTAGAATATTTATTCTGTTATGCGCTATTGAAATAGTAATTACCAAATATTATTTTCTGTGGTGATAAACATTGGAACGCTTTAACTTACTTAATTAATTTTATTAGATTTGTTTTTGTATCGTACTAACTCACTCCAGTTGACATAAATAACAACAAATTGTCATCAACTAATTTTTGTCTGATTATAAAGTTTTTAAATTAAGACAACTAAAAAACGATTAATAAGAGAGCGACTTAAAATTTAATTACAGATATGAAAGCAGATAGTTTCAAAATCCTTCTTGCTGACGATGATGAGGACGATTGCATGTTCTTTAAAGATGCTTTAGATGAGCTTTCATTAATTGCATCATTCAATACAGTGGGTAACGGAGAAGAGCTCATGAGTTTTCTCGAAAAAAATTTAATCAACTTGCCTCATGTTCTTTTTCTTGACCTGAATATGCCTCGCAAATCAGGCTTCGAATGTTTAAATGAAATAAAGCAGAATGAAAAATTAAAACAATTACCGGTAATAATTTATTCCACTACTAATAATCCCGAAGTAATGGATTTACTTTACACCAAAGGTGCGCACCATTATATTCGGAAACCAGCACAGTTTGAGCATCTGAAATCTGTAATTAAAAAGGCTATTTCGTTAAGCGAACAAAGTAACAACCTGCAACCATCAATTGAAAATTTTGTTATCCAACCTTAAGGAATTGAAAATGAAAAATAATTCTGATGATATAAATAATAACTTAAATTCCATTCCCGGAGAAATGGCTGCTCTCATTAAAGAAAAAGACTGGAGCAAAACACCATTAGGTGATCAAGGAACATGGCCACAAAGCCTGCGGACAATGGTTTCAGTAATGCTGAATAATCCTTTCGGAATGTACATTGCCTGGGGTAAAGAATATACTCAAATATATAATGATGGCTATCGTCCGATACTGGGAACCACAAAACATCCTGAAGCACTTGGGATAAGTACGAGGGAAACATTTAAAGAAATATGGCATATTATAGGGTCCATGTTTGATGGAGTAATGAAAGGTCAGCCAGTGGGATTTCCTGATTTTATGTTGCCCTTAAACAGAAATGGTTTTGTTGAAGAATGTTATTTTGATTTTTCATACAGTCCTATAAGAAAAGAAGACGGCGAAGTTGGCGGTGTATTGGTTACTGTTATTGAAACCACTAATAAAAAAAAGGCAGAAGATGCTTTAAAGGAAAGTAAAGACCAATTGCAATTTGCTATAGATGCTGCAGAATTAGGAACGTGGGATTTTAATCCGTTTACTAATAAATTTATCGGCAACAACCGCCTTAAGGACTGGTTTGGTCTGCAGCATGATGCCGAAATTGAACTTTCGCTGGCATTGGAGGTGATGGCAGAAAAGGACAGAAGCCGTGTTGCACAAGCAATACAAAGAGCCCTGGAATACGAATCAGGTGGACTTTATAATATTGAATATAGTATAATCAATCCCCTAACCAGACAAGAACGCATTGTAAGCGCCAAAGGAAGAGCCTGGTTTGGAGAAGATAAAATAGCTTACCGTTTTAACGGAACACTGGAAGACATCACAGCTCGGTCAATTGCCCGAAAAAAAATTGAAGAAAGCGAACACCGTTTTCGCTTTATATTGGAAAATTCGCTTGACCCTATCCTTATTTTAAAAGGTGAAAACATGGTGCTTGATATTGCCAACGAACCCCTTTTTAAACTTTGGGGTGTTGACAAAAACGCTATAGGAAAACCCCTTCTGGAAATACTTCCCGAAATGAAAGAGCAAGGATTTTTTGAAATGCTGCAGGATGTTTATTTCAATGATAAAATAATTAAAGGAATTGAGACGCCGGTATTATTCACACGCCCGGACGGAACAAAAGAAACCATTTACCTCAATTTCACCTGTCAACCCTACCGCGATGAGAATGGAAACATAACCGGGGTACTAGTTTTAGAGTCCGATATTACCAGCCAGGTGGAAGCTAAAAAACAAATACAAGAAAGCGAAGAACAGTTACGCATCGCTCTGGAAGGTGGTGAACTGGGTACATTTGATTACTTTCCTATAGATGGTAAATTATTATGGTCAGTAAAAACAAAAGAACTTTTTGGATTACCACCTGATGCTCCTGTAAACTTTGATCTTTATATAAAAGCATTGCATCCTGAAGACAGAAATACTTCGCAGGCAATAGCACAACAAAAACTGATGCTGGAAAACGGTGGATTGTACGATATAGAATACAGAACGATCGGCATTTCAGATGGCAAGGTCAGGTGGGTTCGCTCAAAGGGTATTGCTACTTATGATGTAAATAATAATCCAGTTCGTTACACAGGAGTTGTTCAGGAAATTACCCAACGAAAGGAAGCAGAAAATGCTTTAAAGGAAAGTGAAGAACGCTTCCGTTCTCTCGCTAATGATATGGCTGCTTTTATCTTTACAGGAGATGCTGATGCGAATGTGGAATTTGTAAACCGGCAATGGCTGGAATTTGTCGGATTAAAAACTGAAGAGGGCCTTGGCAAAGCATGGATAACTGTAACGCACCCAGATGACGTGAAGCATATGTCAGACACTTATGAAGATTCGGTAGCAAATCAAAAGTCCTATGAAATTGAAATACGACAGCAAAATACCGCCGGTAAATATTGCTGGGTATTATGGAAAGGTATTCCACGTATTACAAAGGAAGGTGCATTTGGAGGGATGATAGGAGTAGGAATAGACATCTCTGATAGAAAAAATACCGAGAATGCACTCCGTAGCCAACAGGCGGAAACAGAAAAACTACAGCGGCTTTATGAGGCAGTAACCGGTAATACACCTGACCTTATTTATATTTTTGATTTGAATTATCGCTTTACATACGCTAACCCTGCATTACTAACTATGTGGGGCAAAACCTGGGATGAAGCAATAGGAAAAAAATTACTGGAAAATGGTTATGAGCCCTGGCATGCGGAATTGCATGAGCGGGAGATTGATGAAATAGTGGCAACCAAAAAAACAATACGGGGAACTGTTTCATTTCCACATGCCGAACTGGGTAATAGGGTATACGATTATATTTTTGCACCCATACTGAATCAGGAGGGCGAGGTTGAAGCAATTGCCGGATCCACAAGGGATATTACGGAGATAAGAAATGCGGAAGAAGAATTACTGAAAAGCGAACAGCAAATGCGCACAATGGTGGAAACTGCACCATTTCCTATTGGCGTTTATTATGGAAGGGAAATGATCATACAGTTTGCCAATCAATCAATACTTAATGCATGGGGAAAAGGGAATGATGTTATTGGCAAATCATTTAAGCAAATATTACCCGAGCTGGATAATCAGGACGTTTTTAAACAACTCGATGCTGTTTATTCAACAGGTGTTCCTTACCATGCAAAAAATCAAAAAATTGATCTTGTAATTGATGGACTAAGCAAGTGTTTTTATTTCAATTATAGCCTTACTCCTTTAACTGATTCCAATGGAAAAGTTTACGGTGTAATGAATACTGCTGCAGATGTAACAGATTTGAATCTTGCAAAACTTGCTATACAAAAAAGCGAAGAAAATTTAAGAAGCACCATTTTACAGGCTCCTGTTGCTATGTGTATTTTAAAAGGAGAAAATTTTATTGTTGACCTGGCTAATGACAGAATGTTTGAGCTTTGGGGCAAACCTGCAGAAGTAGTAATGAATAAACCAATTTTTGAAGGATTACCTGAAGCAAAAGACCAGGGCTTTGAAATAATTTTACAAGGAGTTTATACAACAGGAAAAACTTTTTCTGCAGATGGGGTTTCTATTTACCTTCCAAGAAACGGACAGATTGAACAGGTATATATAAATTTTGTTTATGAACCATACAGAGAAGCTGATGGTGTAATTTCAGGCATATTGGCTGTAGCTATTGATGTGACTACCCAATTAACCGCCAGTATGAAAATTGAAGAAAGAGAACAAAAATTCAGACTGCTGGCCGATTCCATGCCACAGTTAATCTGGACAGGTGGTGCTGATGGTAATCTGAATTATTTCAATCAATCTGTTTATAATTTTTCAGGTTTAAGCGAAGAAGAAGTTACCAGAGAAGGCGGCTGGCTGGAAATCGTTCATCCGGATGAAAGAGAAGAAAATATTAAACAGTGGCTTCACTCCGTTCATACTGGTACAGATTTTAAATTCGAACATCGCTTCAGGAGATAAGATGGCGAATATAGATGGCAGTTGAGCCGAGCAAAACCTCAGTTGGATGAAAATGGAAAAATTCAAATGTGGGTAGGCACCAGCACAGATATACAGGATCAAAAAGATTTTGCCGAATCTTTGGAAAATGAAGTAAGGGAACGGACAAAACAACTGGCTCAAAATAATATTGAACTCGAAAAAATGAATAAAGAACTTCAATCATTTGCTTACATATCAAGCCATGATTTACAAGAACCGTTAAGAAAAATTCAAACCTTCGCATCACGTATAACTGAAAAAGAAAATGACAACCTATCTGAAAACGGAAAGGATTTATTCAAGAGGATGCAGGCTTCGGCAGCACGCATGCAATCACTAATTGAAGATTTACTTGCCTATTCCCGAACCCACACTTTAGAACGTGATTTTAAAAAAGTAAATCTAAGTTCTGTTATTGATTTAGTATTGAGTGACCTCAAAGAAGATATTCAACAAAAAAATGCAATCATTGAAACCAATAAAATAGGTGAAGTAAATATTATCCCCTTTCAGTTTCAACAACTTTTTTACAATCTTATCAGTAACTCTTTAAAATTTTCAAAACCTGAACATCTTTTGCATATCATAATAAATAGCACATATAACAAAGGCAGTAAATTAGATAATAAAAAATTAGACAATGAAGCGGACTATTGCCATATATCTTTTACAGATAATGGAATTGGTTTTGAACCTCAATACAATGAAAAAATCTTTGAATTATTTCAGCGGCTGCATGGTAGAAATGAATACAATGGAACCGGTATTGGTCTTGCCATCGTAAAAAGAATTGTAGAAAATCATAATGGCATCATTACAGCAAAAAGTGAATTAGGTAAAGGCGCTACATTTGATATATATCTTCCTCTTGAGAGTGAATAGTTGGTAAGCATTTGTTTTTCGCGGACAACTCAATTATTTTGAAAAACATACCAAAAATAAACCTGTTCTATTGGGCATTAATAATCAGTGCCAACACATTGGGTGAAACAGCAGGTGATTTAATCTCTCAAACTTTTAATTTAGGTTATGCAGTAGGAACAGTTTTACTATTAATTCTGTTTCTGATTGCGTTGACAATTTCCATCTATTCAAAAAGTCAAAAACCTATAGTTTACTGGACAGTTATAACATTGGCCAGTACATTAGGAACAACTATTTCTGACTTGCTTTCAAGAACCTTATCTGTAAATTATTTAGGCGTAACTGAGGAAACAGGATACATTTGTGCAACTATTTTTTTAGTTTTTTCATTAGCGATGATTTTTGGAATCTGGAAATGGTATTCCAAAACGGACAACATAGAAAGTGGATTCAGCAAAACAACAGAATGTTTATATTGGTTCGCTATTTTAACTTCCAGCACATTAGGAACTGCATTTGGTGACTTATTAGCCCACGACACACCTTTGGGATTTGACGGAGGAACTTTACTTTTATCAGCACTACTTTTAATAGTAATACTACTGGTGTTTTTAACTAAAATTTCGAAAGAACTATTATATTGGTCGGCAATCATTCTCACACACCCGATTGGTGCAACAATGGGCGACTATCTGACAAAATCAGAAGGATTGAATTTAGGAAACATAAAAGCAAGTCTGTTATTAGTTGTTGTATTTATAATCGTAATTGTAACTGGTAAACTGACACTTAAAAAGCAGTGATAAATAAAATGCATTCTTTTTCTTTAAATTTTACATTCGTATCCGTTAAATCGGTTAATGTGACGAGAGACTGGAGCAACATTATGGAATTAAAAGTAAAGTAAATACAACGTTCAAAAAATCAATTGCATAACATTACCTGCATGGGTGGAAGGTTTTTTATTTTATGTGAGAGCTATATAGTTTCAATGTAAGATTAGTGAAGTCTGTTAAATTTGTTCACGAATTGCTTTCTCAAACCCAGATGAATAATCGTACTCCGGTTACTATATTTTAAGTTTTACAGGGAATGGAAAATCTTCAAATAAAAAACTCTTAAAATTTTAATATATAAAACTGTTAACAGGATTATAGAATTTAGTCCTGTTAACAGTTTCAAAAATTATCTTGTCAATACCATCGTTTTACTTTCCACAGTTTTTCCATTCACTATCAGAGTATAAGTGTACGTTCCTGCTGAAAGACCGGCTGCCGAAATATGCATTTCACCGTAACCTGTTTTAGAAATAACTTCCGTCATCATTTCCTTTCCATCAACACTTATTATTTTAATTACTGCACTACTGTTATCAGGTAAATAATAATGAATAACAGTTTCTGTATTGAATGGGTTTGGCGAGTTCTGCTCCAACATCGGTTGTTTTAATTCATCAACACCTGTTCTTATTTGTGAAGAAGAACTACCGTTATTTAAACAACAGCTCTGCAGATCTTTCTTTAATTGATCATTATCAGCTTTTAATGCAGTTATCTGCTCCTGCTGTTCCTGCATTGCTTTAATTATGATTGGAATTAACTCTGTATAATTAATTGCTTTTGTATCAGGTAAATTATTTGCTTCCACAGCAGATTGCTCCGTTGCTTTTGCAGGATCACCTGATGGAATAGTTGCTTTTTCACCAAGACCATGCGGTGCAGTTCCAACAATTTCCGGTAAAACTTTTTCTACTTCCTGAGCTATCAAACCAAAATGATTTCCTGCAGGTAAATGCATATCGGCATACTTTCCATCATTTCTGAATTCGTAATTTTTTGGCTGCAGCTTATTAATAATCTGCAATGCATTATCTACATCACGTATATTCTTTTTTAAATTTCCATCACTGGCAGAATAAGTGCCGAACGTATAAACACTACCTTCAAAAACACCCGCATAAACTCCTGCAGCAGTACTAAACGTTCTTGCCCACAAACCATTATTAGCTGAAGAAGAAAAATAACCTCCCTGGAAATTCACGCTGATTCCCTCAACACCTCTATAGCTACTGCTTGTTCCACCTACTCCCACGTTGCTTGTACTCTGACCAAGTACACCGTATGATGTTCCTGTACCGTATATACCATTTACTCCGCTCCCATACACACCATTATTTGTTGCAGCCCCATAAACTCCATAAGATGTTCCGGAACCATATATCCCCGTGGCCCCGGAACCATAAACTCCTGTGGATCCAGAACCATAAACTCCATAACCACCAGTTGAATATCCATAAGCACCATAACTCGAACCTGATCCGTAAGTTCCTACGAAACCAAATCCTGCAATACCATATCCATCAGTACAGGTGCCCCGAACAGCCGTATTGCCATCAGTAGCAGTTGCATCAACTCCATAAGAAATGCCTGAACATGTCATCCCGTTTCCAATAGTATTTGCACAGGTAATACCGCCATTCGTTACATTAATACCTGATTTACCTGCAGGAGTATTTACGTTAAAAGCGAAACCGGTATTGATTGCGCCAATACCAACATTAGTGTTATTGTCATAAATTTTTCCTGCTACATATGCAGTTCCATTCCATCGTGCAACTCTGCTGGTTGTTCCGGCCGGCACACGTGTAAATACGGCATTCCAGTCTGTTGATGTTCCTCCCGTTGCAGTGATAACACCATTTACATGTAAGCGTGTTGCAGGAGCAGCCGTACCAATACCAACATAACCTACTTTACCGGAAACATTTGCATTGATGTGAATCCGCTCTGCATTGTAAGTCCACAACTGCAAGGGAAAATTTTGTGCTGCAGTAGCTGACGTACCTCCTATTTTACTTGATGCCGTAAGATTGGTATTACCAACCATGTTCCATGTCTGTGCTTTTACTTCAACAGTACATACTGTTAGAGAGAATGCAGTGAGAAGAGTAGCGATTTTTTTATTCATTGGTTTTTTAGTTTAAAAATTCGACTTAGTTAAAGAGTTGAAATCAGGAATTAAAAATAGAACTAATTATGACAGCCAATCAAACTATATGTCAATTTTTAAATTCTCCTTAAAAGAAATTCATGGTATGAAAGTTTAACAGGAAAAAATTAATTAATAAACAATCCCGTTAATGGAAAAATCTCCACATAAAAAGAAAAGAAAATTTAAAATTGCAATCAGTATTCTTCTTCTGCTTATTATTATAAGATTGATACTTCCTTACGTTGTATTACATTACGCAAATAAAACACTTGCCAACATGCATGGTTATTACGGGCATATTGATGATATTGATCTTGCTATTTATCGTGGTGCTTATAAAATAAATGATATATATCTGCACAAAGTAGATTCTGCAACAAAAAAGGAAACAGATTTTTTCGATTGCAGGATGATTGAATTAAGTGTGGAATGGAAATCTCTGTTTCATGGAAGAATTGTTGGTGAACTGGAATTAAATGATCCTGATTTAAAGTTTACAAAAGATAAAGTAGAACCTGCACAGATTCGTGCTGACACCAATGACTTTCGGAAAGTGCTGGATGATTTCATGCCTTTAAACATTAACAG
>JBDTVD010000133.1:0-9164 GCA_040007375.1 Bacteroidota bacterium
CGAAGAAAACCATTACCGCTAACAGCGCGGTAGTAAAAAGAACGACAGATTATGTCGTTCCTTTTCTTTTAAGCCAATTCTCGTTTTTAGAAAAAGAAAGGTGCATAAAAAAAGGGACATTTAGAATGTCCCTTTTACGATTTTAAATTAAATCAACATTATTAAAGATTCTTGCGATCTCCGGTTTTACCAGCTTCAGGTTTACGCTGATTATCTTTTTCTTCACCTGCAACCGGTGTACGACTTTCACGACCAGGAAGTTTAGTTCCTTCTTCTTCTTCCTCTTTATTCACACCTTTGTTTTGATTTTGTGGTGTATTCCCTTTTTCAGTTCCCTGAGTTTTTGGTTGCTGTTGTGAGGATTGATTTTCTTTCCTTGTTGGATCATTACTTTGCTCTTTCATTTTGTTAAAGATTTAAGTTTGATTATTAATTAACTAATATTTATCACTTCATTATATAACTGAGAAATATAACTCCTGAAGTGTGTTATTATTTTTTTAAGTATATATAACATACTATAACTATATGCCATTCCCACTTAAATTGATTTTGAGTGATATAGCTAATTCTGACTTGGGAAAGAGAAAGAAATTGCACAAAATGTGCATCAAAATCAAGGGGCATAATAAATGCTCAGAAAAAATGATATATGAAAAAGACAAAAAAAAATAAAACATCCTTTTTTGAAACCTTTGCACAGAAAGTGACTGCCGTTACAGGTAGCACTGGTACTTTCATTTCGGCCTGTACACTAATACTGGTGTGGTTAATATCAGGTCCGCTGTTTGATTATTCAGAAACGTGGCAACTCATAATTAACACAGGTACAACTATCATTACATTTTTGATGGTGTTCCTGATACAGAAAACACAAAACAAGGACTCTTTGGCAATCCAGCTTAAATTGAATGAACTGGTAGCTGCACATGAACATGCAAGCAATCGCTTAGTTAGTGTGGAAGATTTAACAGAAGACGAACTTCAGATATTGAAGAAATTTTATAGTAAACTTGCTCTCCTTGCTATTAAGGAATCTGACATGCACGTAACCCATTCTATAGATGAAGCCCAAAAGGTGCATGAGAAAAAAAAGAAATTATCAGGCGCCACAGCTAAAACAAAATAAATATTAAAAAAGCACGCCATATATATATAACTAAGTGCATCCTTATTTACGTTTCCGGTATGTGAGCCTGCACCAGGTGTTTTTAAAGCAGTATTTTGGTCAGCGTTCTGATAGTTTTCTTCAATTGCATTAATTATATATTTTGTTATGAGATTTGATAATATCTAACCTTACTGAAAAGAGGTTATTGTCGGAAGTGAAAAATCAAAATCTCTGATTGAATAGTCTGTAGTTCGAACTGAATTAAATTTGAATACATCAGCACCACTACCAGGAATTAACGGGTAAAATGCAATTGAAATCTGAAAAGAATTTAATACGAGATATTCATTTTTTATAAGAAGGCCCACTCCTATTTGTGAATATACTTTACTATGCAAAAGGTTTTCATCTGCATCTGATAACATCCCGGCATTAAATACCAGGAACGGTCCAAAACGAAATCCAATAACTTTCCATGGTGCGTATGATTGAGTTTGTATACGCACCATAATTCTCTTCACACCGGTTAGTTCATCGCTGCTGAATCCTTTAATACCTGATTCATTATTTATTGTAATTTTTTCTGTTGGCAGCCTGTTGATACCAAGGGTAAGACTAGGCTTTATAAACTGCCGGAATTTCCAGCCACCTGCTTCAGCAAGTCCCGTAAAATAATTCGCTTCAAGCAAAACAACACCCTGATTAAATTGTTTCAAATTCGTGTATGTTCCATACTCCAGGGAGTAACTGAAATACCCCCAATTATAATAATTGCCTGCTGACAGTCGCATGCCCAGGTACCAGTCAGTTGCACCAGCTCTTACACGATAACCAGTAACTATTCCATACGCTTTACCTGATGGAACATCTTCGCCATCTCCGAACTTCAATACATATTTATCACTTATATATTTCCTTTGCGAGATACCAATTCCGGTAAGGTAAAAACGATCGTTAGCATATACATTCGATGTATCAACAAGATCTCCTGGTGTTGTATTAAACAGATTAGCATATCTGAATGATAGAATAAGATTGGTCGTTCTGTTTTCTGCTGATTGACCTTTAAATAATTTCCAGGAATGACCAATCCAGTAGTCCTGTTGAAAGCTGCGTTGCTTATTATCGCTCAAAGTTGAATCCTTAGCAACTACTACAACATTTGATTCATGTTGTGATAAATACACACCTCCTGCCCACTTTGCAAATGTTGAATAAAATGGCCGGTCGAGGTTAACACTGTAAGTCTTTCCATGCGTACTATTACGGAAAAAATAAAATCCTGCGTTGGCAAATGATTTATTTATATTAGTGATACCGTAGTTTACTGCTATATCATCAGTACCATCATCATAATAATTGTTGTACTCCACTTCCAACCGATGACCCAGTCCAAGGAAATTACGCTCTGTAACATCGGGTGAAAATCTACTTGTATTTCCGCTTCCTTCCACAATAAGGCTCCATACATCCATAGCACGGATATATATATCAACTGAATCACCCTTCGCAACTTTCTTACAGGTAAAAATTACATCACGTATGTACCTCTGACTTCGGATCAGTCTTTCAGAATCCCTCACACGCAATGAATCAAACCGCTCACCTTCTTCAAAAAGTAGCAAATGCCTTATTCGGTTTACTGCCGTTTTATTATGAAATGCATTTCCGGTTCGCTTTAAAAAACTGTGAGGAACAACAGAGGTATCCTTCAGAACATATCCAAAAGGATCAAGCGTTGTAATTTCAATGTTCCGGATTATTTTTTTTTCCAGTTTTCTGTAATAAGGATCTGTAACAGCCTTACGTTGTTCTTTTCTTACAACTTTGGAAGCAATAGATGGAAGCGGTCTGAAAAAAAGACGATGCACCCATTTTGTAAATTTGTGCCTCTTCGCATAATCCTCAATATTTCTGTAAATAATTGCAGAATCAGCCGGCGCAGGAGTTTGAGCATGAGCCTCAGAAAAGAGCAAACAGAATATATATAATACAAAGGCAGGTTTCATAGTAGTAAAAGCTGATTATGCCAAAGCGGTGCCATAATATGATGTATAGAAAAAGCTACTTTTTCCCTCTGATTTTCTTTATAATTTGGGTATTACGCTGCCTTCTTTGCTGAAAATCTATTTCCTCACCAAGAAGATATCCGTACTGTTTCAAAGATTCTACATTATCACAAACCACCTTAATCATTCCTGTTAAAGGGATACTGAGAACCATGCCGGGCAATCCCCAGATCATAGCACTTGCAACAAGGGCAATGATTGATGTGAGCGGATTGATACTTACACTACTTCCTACTACATATGGCGTTATAAAATTATTATCCAGAAACTGCACAAAAACACATACACCTGCAGCCCCAAAAGCATAACCAATCTCATCCTTAGTTAATAGAGCCATAGCAACAGGTAAAATACTTCCGATCAATACTCCGATATAAGGAATGATATTTAATATGGAGGCCAGTACGCCAAATAAAATAGCATGCGGAATTCCAAGAATCATGAATCCGGCGGAATTTAAAAAAGATAAAATAACCACATCCAAAAAAATTCCTTTCAGATACATCTGCGAAACGTGCGACACTTTTTTAATTACTTCAACAATGTTATCTGCTTTATTTTCGCGGGCAACAAGACTGATAAATGTTTTAAACTTCTCACGGTAATAAGTTATGAAAAAGATATATATAGGAATGAGAGCGAGGTTGGCAAAAAAAGCACCTGTAGCAGAAAAAACTCCCATCACAATTTCGTCTCCTGACTCTGCTGTTTCACTTAACTTTGTATTCCACCAATTTATCTGATCTCTTTTAGATATATGAAATTTTTCTCCGATAAACTGTTGCAATGCTTCCAGCTTTAAATTAAGACTCTTCTTTAATGCAGGAAGATCATCAGCAAAACTAATAATCTGTGCATAGAAAAAATAAATAAGTGCCACAAATACAGCCATGGCAAGTATTAAACTTACAATGATAGCAACAGGTCGTGGTAATTTCCATTGTTCCAGTTTTTGAGAAACAGGTAATAATAAAAAAGTAAAGAAACCTGCAATTGTTAATGGTAGTAACAATTCCTTTCCAATAACAAGAAATGCTATAACCAATGCCAGCAATAAAAGCTTAACCGTAATTTTTTCTGCGAGAGTCCGTTCCTGTTGCATAGCTGGTTGTTAAGGTTTCAAATTTAGTAAAATATCATACTGCTTACTTTCTCATCAGAACAGCATCAGAAATTCCTGTTGACAGTGCTTTAAAAGCATAGTTAAACATAAACCGCTGTGGGTTATTCGGGTAAGCAATAGTACCTTTTCTCAACTCATGGTTTTTTTCAGGATTATTTTCATGAATAAATAATTTATTTACTGCAAGCGAAGTGACACCTCCCAATGAATTATTTCCATTCTTATCTTTAATACTTACTTTAAGATCGCGATAATTCATGTAGACTTCTCCCTTTGCTGAATTATGATCTGCAGACATATTAAATTGTAACTTATTTATAAATCCATCAATAAATTCCACATGTATATTAGGTAACGACATACTGTTTATATCAGTAACCTTAAAATTTTCAATGGTACCACTCGTTAAAAACCGGACCTTCTTATGTTGCATTGGAAATTTCCATACAACATGCATACTTCCGCCCGACATCAATCTGGCAGTAGAAAGAATCTTCAAAGTGTCGGAACTTACATGACCAGTACTAACTTTTGAAACATCAGCATCAATAGATTTTATCCTGATAATTCCAGCAACGTTTTGTCCTTCTGCCAATTCCTTATAAGCAACATCTATATTATGCACACTACATCCGTTCAGATTAATTACAACAGGACATTCTGCAATTCTTTCCTGCAGTGAAGGGATTACTTCAATTTTACGTTGATAATTTTTATTACGGTAAGCAGTTATGTTTCCTCCATCAATGATCAATGAATCTGCGTTAACAACTTTATACTTTAGTGCTCTGTTAATATCACAATTTAAAATGCTGACTTTTCTTATGAAGCATTCAAACCGATCTGTTTGATAAACACTTTTAGCTGCAAACTTTTTTTCACTGTAGAGAGGTTGCAACATCAACGAGTCAACCTGTACGTATGAACTGTTATAATCAAAATAAATATTCTTTGTTTTCAATGCATAAAATCCTTTTTCCAGTTTCCACTCCAGGTCATGCAGATCAGCTGTAAATGCACCTGCAGAAAAACCAGCCGACTTGTTCACTTTTTCTGCAACAAGTTTTAAATTCTTAATCTCAATGCCATTATGTTTAGCAGATAAAACAATACTGTCAGATTCGTTACTGAATAAAGTGATAGCAGCATCAATAATATGAATGTGACCAATTGTTAAAGAATCAACCCGGCCCTTTTCCTTTTTCACCACTACACCAGTATCCTTTTCGCTTACACTCCTATATATATAAACGGCGGGTTTTACAAAAGTTATGTCACCAATTGACAGATGTTTTTTAAAAAGGATTGCTTTCAGATCAAGATCATTTAAATGCATTATTTCAGCACTTATAGATACAGAAGTCAGAACAGTATCATTTCTTACCGGAATTAACGATGGTTTAGAAAGTATTAACTGAAGAGGGAAAAACTTTACTTCAAGATCAAAAAACTCCAGGCGATAAGACCCATTTGTTGTAGTATATACTCCATCGCTCAACCTTTCAGATAATTGTTTTTCCAATAAAGAAGGTAAATAGAAAATCAGAAAAAGTATTACTACTGCTATGCAAATTAAGATGATTTTCCCTTTGTTACTTTTTCCTTCTTTCATATTCAAACAGAACTAACCAATGCAGGTGCCAAGAAATTTTTGTGTTAAAGTATGATCAAAAATCTCAGAATAAAAAATAAATCCTCGCCGGCTTAACCATTTTGAGGAAACAATTCTACATTAGTATTTAAATACAACCCAATTAAGTGCGATGAACCTCCGAAAAATAAAATGGCAGGGTAATTTCCAATACGACACCAAATAAAAACAAAACATTATGGGAAACTTATTGTATATCATAGCTGTAATCCTGATAATTGGATGGCTGATCGGATTTGTTGGTTACCAGGCAGGTGGTTTAATTCATATTCTGCTGGTAATCGCTATTATTGCTATTCTCCTGAAAATAATTCGCGGAGATAAAATATAAACACCGGAATATATAAAGAGCCCCGTTAAATTCGGGGCTCTTTTACCATGACAATAAAAAATGCAAAAAGTAGTACTTAAGTCTCTGAAATGGATTACCTATATCTTCCTTTGTGTTCTTATGCTGCTGATAACTGCAGCCTTAGTGATACAGATCCCTTCCATTCAAAACAAAATTATTCAAAAGGTTACTTCCTCTTTAAGCAATAAAACACATTCAGTAATAAAGCTGGAGAAAATAGCATTTGTTTTTCCGGGTCGCTTGTCTTTGGATAATATTTATGCAGAAGACAGCAGAAAAGACACATTACTATTTGCAGGAAATATTTCTGCAGGATTTAATCTTTTGAATCTTTTTCAAAAAGAACTCAACCTTCAATATATCAGCATCAGCAATCTAAAGTCTTATATTCATAATAGTACTTCGGATAGTGTTATGAATTTCCAGTTTATTGCAGATGCATTTTCAGATACAACAAAAAAAAGTGCGACCGTTTCCAGTGATAAACCAAAAGCAAGTAGTTTTCATATTAACCTGGATAAAATTAATTTAAATGATATTAAAGTTATATATTCAGATTTTAATAGTAACACTTATGCAAGTCTGGTTCTGGAGAAACTATCTCTTACTATAAATAAAACAGATTTTGAAAACAGTCATTATAAAATAAACGACCTCGCTGTTACCGGATTAAATTCAAGTATTGATCTTCCTGTTTCTACAAATGATACATCATCAGGTAACTCACCATTGCCTTTTATTACTGCAGAAAATATCAGTATTAAGAATTCAGCTATACTTTATAAATCCGGCGGGAAAACTATACTGAAAGCTGCAATTGAAAATCTTAAACAGGATAATTTATATGCAGATCTTTCTAAACAAATAATCAAACTGAAATACCTGGCAATTGACCAGACTTCAGTAACATTATACAACGACACTCTGCAAACTGAAACAATTAATTCTAAAGAAGTTAATACTGCGAAAAATAATAGCAACTGGAATATCAACATTGCAAAAATTGAAACAAAGAATAATCAATTTTCAATACTTACTTCCGGTTATCCTGTTACACAGGTGTTTAATCCGCATTCATTCAACTACAGCAACATTACATTCAATGCTGATAATTTAAATTATGATAACGGTAAAGGTGGAATTCATATCATAAAGACCAGCCTGAATACAGGAAGTACTTTTAAGCTGAAAAAATTTAGCGGTGATGTTAAATTATCTCCAACCGGAAGCAGTATACATAACATACAACTGGAAACAACATCATCAAACTTAAAGGGTGATGCTTCCATAAAATATAAATCATTGAACAGCATCAGTAACAACATCGGCGATTTAATGGTAAATCTGGATGTTGATAAAAGCAAATTTACTGCTACTGATGTGTTATGGTTTTTGCCGGATTATAAAGACAAACCATTCCTGAATAAAAACAACAATTATCTTTCATTCAGCGGAAAAATAAAAGGGCAGATTAAAAACCTGGAGGGAAATAATTTAAATATCCATACAGGAGATCAAACTGTTATTACCACAAATTTTTCTGCAAAAGGATTACCAGAAGTAAAAACAACAGTTTTCAATTTTCCCGATTTAAAGATCAAGACATCAGATAAAGATCTGATAAGTCTGATTGGAAAAGAAAATCTACCATCAGCAATACAACTTCCACACGACATAATTCTGAACAGCAATTTCAATGGAAAGATAAATTCATTTCATACCAATACAACAATTAAAACTGATAAAGGAAATACAGTTTTAACATTAACCATGCAACCGGATTCCCACTATGTTGCATCTGTAGGTATTACAGAATTAAATCTTGGGTATCTTTTGAAAAATGAAAAGCTGGGACTTACTACATTGCATGCAGAAATAGATGGAATTGGTGTTGACACAAACACTATCAACAGCGATGTTAAACTCACTGTAAATAAAATATATTTTAATGGATATAATTACAACAATATTAATGCTGATGTTTCAATTGTAAAACAGGAAATAACCGGAGATCTTCAGATTAATGATCCTAATCTTGAAATGGAATTAAACGGAAGAGTAAACATGGCTTATAAAGAGAAGTCCTGTCTGGTACATCTTAATCTTAAAGGAGCTGATCTTCATAAATTAAATTTTGCTGAATCTGATTTGAAAATAAGTTTAAAAGCAGAGGCTGATCTTACAGGGAATTCTGCCAATACACTTAATGGAACTGCAGGCATAACACAACTGGTATTTGCAAAAGAAGAAAACAAATATATTCTTGATTCATTATTGCTGGCAACCATTAATGAGAAAGGAAAAAGCACGTTGGATATATCCAGTCCGATTGTTTCCATTCAATACAATGGAGAAATTGCAATTTCAGAAATTTCAAGCGAGCTGAAACATTTTCTGAATCATTACTTTCCTCTATTTACAGAAGTTGATACAGCATCTGTAAACGAAGCCTCGCATTTCGATTTTGCAATATCTATAAAAAATCATCCACTGATCAGAGAAATATTTCTCCCATCATTACGGGAATTCAATATAGATCCAATAACCGGTTCATTTAACTCAGTAGATAAGATTTTAAAATTTCATGTACTGGCAAAATCTCTTACTTACGACAGTACTTCATTCAGGAATTTATCAATTGATGTATCATCTACTCCTGAAAATATTTCCTATACTATAAACGCTGAAGATGCATTATCATCAGGAATGAAAATAGTGAACTTTAATGCAAACGGGAACGCCCAAAATGGAATTGCATTCTTAAATGTAAGTGCTTTCAATACGGAGAAAAACCAGTTGATTGGAATAAATACCAAAACCGTTTCAGAACAGGATATATATAAAATTTCTATTGACTC
>JBDTVD010000134.1:0-9109 GCA_040007375.1 Bacteroidota bacterium
AATTGAAAGCAGTTAGTTTGTAGAGAAAATATCTTTCACTTCGACAATCGAAATTCATTTTCCTTCCGTCATTGCGAGGTGCTTTATTGCACCGTGGCAATCTCCTGAATAGAAGAATACACCTAATGACCGCAACATATCATGCATGATTAATCATTACAGCAGGGGATTGCCACGTTGGCTACGCCTCCTCGCAATGACGAAAAAAAAGAAACTTCGCCTTTCGAAATTTTTTGTTTCTCATTCTTCGTATTCATTTTTCATGAAGGAGAAGAACGATATTCGATATTCCAAATGTTCAATAGAACACAGATCATTATGATCAATAAGATTATTAATGATTCACCTCATCACTTAGTCACCTCATCACTTCATCACCTAATCACCTCATCACCTCATCACCTCATCACTTAAAAAGCATAGTGAATTTTAACTATTAACCTGTACTCTTCCACTCTTCTCTTTGCATCCTGTTATGCATGTATTATATTTGGAATGTAATTCAACCAAAATGAAAAATCTATTATTACTTCTAACCATTCTTTCTGTACAAATTGTAAATGCACAACCTTGTATAACCAATACAAAATCAATTCAACTGAATGGTAATTCATCTTCCGCAGACTTTGCCACAGATAATAATCTTGCAATAACAGATTCCATTACAGTGGAAGCATGGATCAATGCATCAGTGTGGTCAGCTATTCCATCTGAAGGAACTATTCTGTGCAAACACAGCTGGACTGCTGCAGGTGGTGAACAAGGCTATGTTTTGCGCGCTGGTGGTACCGGTGTACTTTCATGGAATTTTGCAGGACTGGATATAAACAGCACACCGGTAAGCTGGGTGGAAACAGTAAGCGGTACATCACTAACATTAAATACCTGGTATCACGTTGCAGGAACTTATGATGGAAGTGTTGCACGCATATATATAAACGGAGTGCTCGCAGGATCTACCAGTTTTGCCGGAAGTATTGTTGCCTCAACAGCATTTCCTGCACGTATCGGTAATCTATCTGATGATGGAGTTGGTAATCCACGTTATTGGAATGGTAAATTAGATGAGATAAGAGTATGGCATCGTGCATTACCACAATCGGAAATTGCTGCACATATGAATATGCATCTTGATACAGCAACTACTGTTGGTCTTGTTGGTTACTGGCGTTTTAATGAAGGCACAGGAACAGCATCAACAGATTTAAGTGGAAGTGGTAACAATGCAAATCTACTTTCAACAACATGGTCATCCAGTGTTCCATTTAATGATCTTCCCACAACACCAATCGTACAGAATTTCCCGCAATTGTTAAACTGTCTTGCAACCGGAGTTTCTTATCAGTGGAATCTTGCAGGTAATCCGGTAACAGGAGCAACCTCTCAACAATATACACCAACAGTAACCGGAAGTTATACCGTAACCGTCACAAGTCCTGCAGGATGTTCAGCAACATCAACTCCTGTAACATTTACAGTTGGTATTGATGAACATTCACTGGATAATTATTTTACTGTATCACCAAATCCAACGAAAGGAGATATACAACTTAATGTTTTACAAAGCACCACTTACACTATGTATGAGATTAATGATCTGCAGGGAAGAATTATTTTTTCAGGAAGTGTACAAATAGGAACACAAACAATTTCATTGAACAATCTTTCTAAAGGAATTTATCTTTTAGTACTGGAAGGAGAAGATCGTATTGATGCGAGGAGAATTGTTGTTGATTGATAATCTCTCATTGGAATATCGAATATCGATCAGGGAATATCGAATTTCGAAGTGTAGATATTTCAAGCATAAATAATCATCATTATCATAAAGATCTGAGTTCTATTTGTTCTTTATCGAAATATTAACCGCGAAGAACGCTGAGAAAAAAAACGCGAAGAGGCGCAAAGAAGAGGAATCCACCTTTGCGCCTCTTTGCGTTAAATCTTTGCGAAACTCTGCGGTTAAATGAAAATCATTATGGATTGATGAATGATGATTGTTGAAGTTAATTCTACTTATCACTCCGAACTCATCACTGCTTCTCAATTAATAATAGCAACGGATTTTTAACTTCATACCTGATGTTGAATGTTGAAGATGATCTCCATATTAAAATTGAAAATCATCTTCAAATTGGCAAATCTTCAAATTGAAAACCTACTTCAATAAATAATCATATCCAAGTTTCCCAATCAGCACCAATACCATTGCAATATATATAGTCCGTATAAGAGCACTTCCTTTTTTAAGTGCCATCTTCACACCAATATAACTTCCGGCCATGTTACAAACAGCAACAGGAATTGCGACTTCATAACGCACTTCCTTTTGTATGATAAAATAAATCAGAGCTCCGATATTAGTTACACAATTAAAAATTTTTGTATGTACCGCTGCATTCAGAAAATCAAAACGCAGGAAGCTGATGAATACAAACATCAGTAAACTTCCCGCACCAGGACCAAAAAATCCATCATAAAAACCAATTATACATGCCGACAAAGGAAGCAGCCAGGCAATCTTTCTTTTGGAAACAAGATGACGTTCATCTTTCATACCTGTTGTTTTATTGAACAGCGTATAGATTAACATCAGCACAAGTAACGTTACAACAATGGGAGCCAGTTTTTCTTTGTCGAATAAACTTACCAATCGTGCGCCGGCCAATGCAGAAAATCCTGCTACAAGTAATGATGGCCAGATCATCTTCCATTCCGCTTTCACTTTTCTGAGGTACTGAATCGTTGACATCAATGTTCCGGAAAATCCTCCAAACTTGTTGGAACCAAAAAGAGAAGCAGTACTGAAACCGGGCATCAATATAAAATAAGCAGGCAACTGAATCAATCCGCCTCCTCCGGCAATAGCATCAATAAAACCTGCAACAAGAGCCAATATGCAGAGAAGGATTAGATTGTCCATGCTGCAAAGAAAGAGAAATGAATTTGAAAATTTGAAGATTTGAAAATTTGAAGATTAGCGTCACAGATTCTTTGTAGCTATCCTTCCTTGGAAATCACTTATGCTGCTTCACCATAAATACCGAAAGAATTTTAATGTCAGTTAGAAACTCATCTTCAAATTTTCAAATTGACTAATTTTCAAATTAACAAATTGGCTAATTTTACCTCATGCCCATACTTCTTCTTTTTCCTGATCAGCTTTTTGAAGAAGATGTGCTGCCGGAAAAAAATGCTACTGTTTACCTGGTGGAGGAAGTGTTGTTTTTTATTCAGTGTAAATTCCATAAACAAAAGCTGGTGTTTCATCGTGCATCAATGAAACAGTATGCGCACTATTTGCAGCAGAAAGGATATGAAGTAAATTATATAGAAGCCACAGAAAACAGAAGTGATGTGCGGATGCTGATTGAGGAACTTGCTGAAGAAGGTGTAAAGCAGATAAATTATTTTGATACTTCAGATAACTGGCTGGAAACACGCATTGCAGGAAGCTGCAGCAGTTATCATATTAAAACTGTTAAACATCGGACACCGAAATTTTTAAATACTCCGGAAGAAACAAAAGAATGGCTCGATTGGCAGAAAGGTTATTCGCAGGAAGCATTTTATATATATCAAAGAAAAAAGCATCACGTTCTTATTGATGAAGCCTTAAATCCAGTCGGTGGAAAATGGACTTTCGATGCGGAGAACAGACAACGTTATCCAAAAAATAATATTCCTCCTTCCCTCCTCTTTCCTGCCACTGATGTATTTTACGAAGAAGCAGTGCAGTATGTGATGCAGTGCTTCCCAAACAATCCGGGAAACATTAATAGTAATTTCATTTATCCTTATACACATCAAACTGCCATAGAATGGTTACTGCATTTTCTGGAATATCGTTTTGCAGAGTTTGGTATTTATGAAGATGCTGTCGTTGCAACGGATAATGTATTGCATCATTCTTTATTGTCACCGTTGTTGAATTCAGGGCTGCTAATACCTAAACAGGTGCTTGATATAATTCTGAAGTTTGCCTTGGAAAATGATATTCCTTTTAATACTGCAGAAGGATTTGTAAGACAGATTTTAGGATGGAGAGAATTTGTACGTATTATATATGAACGGGAAGGAAGTCTGCAGCGACATAAGAATTTCTGGAATCATAAAAGAAAAATAACGGAGGCTTTCAATACCGGAACAACTGGTATACTTCCATTCGACAGAACAGTAAAGAAAGTTTTATCAACTGGCTATTGTCATCATGCTGAACGATTGTTACTGGGAAATTTTATGATGTTGTGTGAGATTGATCCTGGTGAAGTTTATTATTGGTTCATGGAACATTTTATTGATGCATATGATTGGGTGATGGTTCCGAATATATATGGAGTAAGTCAGTTTGCCGATGGTGGATTGATGGGGAATCTTCCTTATTTAACAGGAAGTAATTATATTTTGAAGATGAGTGATTACAAACAAGGTGACTGGTGTGATACCTGGGATGCATTGTACTGGCGATTTATAAACATTCATCGCGATTTTTTTCTGGGCACACCTAAACTTGCTTCGCTGGTTCATTCCTTTGATAAAATGTCGAAAGAAAAGCAGCAACACCATCTTGAAAAAGCCAGTCGTTTTTTGAGTGATGAAGTGATGAGGTGATGAGGTATAAATTCTCTGGACTCCGGATTAATTAAGCGTGATGAAGACATTAGTACAGGAACAATTTCTTCCTATAAGTATTGAAGAAGCATGGGATTTCTTTTCACATCCGAATAATCTCAATGCAATTACTCCACCTCATATGCTATTCAACTTACTTACAGAACTACCTGATAAAATGTATGAAGGATTAGAAATTAAATACAAAGTTGCTCCTGTGCTGAACATTCCTTTAACATGGATTACAAAAATCACTCTGTTAAATGAACCACATTGTTTTAGTGATGAACAAATAGAAGGTCCGTATAAAGTATGGAAGCACGAACATCATTTCAAATCGGTTGACGGTGGAGTGATAATGAAGGATATTTTAAATTATGATATTGGTAAAGGATGGATAGGAAATATTGCAGGAAAAATATTCGTGCATAATAAAGTGAAGGAGATTTTTGAATTCCGAAAAAAGAAACTGGAAGAATTGTTTGGAAAGTAAAATTCGAGATTAAGTTTATTTTAAAATTATAACTAATTCAATCATAAAGATCCGCATTTATTAACCGCTAAGGACTCTAAGTAAAAAAACGCAAAGAGACGCGAAGTTAATTTTTCTTCTTTGCGTCTCTTTGCGTAAAACTTTGTGTTCTTAGCGGTAAAAATTAAAAGCGGTAAATTTAATTTGAAGGTGTTACTCTTAAAAACTCATAGCTCGCAACTACTACTTGCAATTAATCTGCTGCAACTGATAAGCATCAGCATTACCCATATCAGCAGCTTTTTGAAAATCTGCGCATGCATTTACTTTATCATTAAGCTGCAGATAAACCTGTCCACGGTTTTTGTAAGCAACATTGCTTGTTGGTTGTAATGCAACTGCTTTTGTAAAATCTGCAATACTCCTGTTATAATCCTGACGTGAAAAAGCAATGGTGCCACGGGTAATATAACAATCAACAAAACCAGAATCAATTTCAATACATTTATTACAATCCTTCCATGCCTGATCTGCATTATTCATTTGATAGAGGAGAATAGAACGATAAGAAAATACTTCCGGATGTGTCGGACTTAAAATCGCTGCACTATCCAGATCAGAAACAGCAGCAGCATTATTATTCATTCTTGAATAAGCCAATGCACGATTGATGTAAGTCTTACCATCAGTAGGATATATAGCAATTGCTTTGGTGAAATCATTAATTCCTTCTTGTGGCATTCCATTATTGATTTCATACAAACCACGGATTCCATATGCTCTGTATATATAAGGTACTTCTGCATTTTTACTGATGATGTCATTCATTAACGAAAGATCATTTTCCCATACTTTATTTCTTGAGTAAACAGAGAAACTAAAAAATACCAGATATAATGCTCCTGCAATCCATAATACAGAACTGTTTTTCTGAAATGCAGCAAAGTTATTAGCTCTCCATCTTTCCATCAATACAATAAGCATCAACATCAAACCAACATAAGGTAAATATCCATAACGTTCAGTAACAATAAACAAACGCGAAGGAATTAACTGGATGTTAATGCTGATCACAGCAATAAAAAATCCGGCACAGAATAATAACCATTTATCTTTTCTGTTACGATAGATGAGATAGATTAAACCTGCTATTACCAATAAAGATAAATAATAAGTAATTGGCAACATTCCATCTGTTTTAGGAGGATATACATATACACTGCATAAATTAACAGGCATTAAAAATTTAAACAGGTAAAATACAAACGACCAGGAAGCAAGAAAAATCATGTCAGCAGAATTATAATTAATCAACATGCCTTCTGTTAGATTCTGCATCGTTGATTTATCAGAAATTGCAACGATACCAAATACGATACTTAACAGGAAGAATGGAATTTTTTCAAGGATCACTTTCCGAGACAGTAATTTTCTGTCATGGAGATAATCAATCAGTACAAGTACTAAAGGAAATGTTACAGCCTGTGCCTTGGAGAATAAGGAAATCAAAAAAAACAAACCTGCTAAAAGAAGATGCTGTACAGTAAATTGCTTTTTTATATAGAGCAGATAATTATTTAATCCTAACAGAAAAAAGAAAACATACATACCACTGCTGCGTGCAGAGATCCATGAAACCGCTTCCACATTCATCGGATGCAAACCAAATATTAACGCAACGATTAATGCTTCTCCTTTATTATTTCTCAAGAGAAAAATAAAACGGTAGATTAAAATAATATTTCCCAAATGAAATAACAGATTCAGCAAATGCATGGGAAAAGTATTCATTCCACTGTATGCTTCATTCATTGCAAAAGTGAGAATGGGTAATGGCTGGTACATTAACACATAATGTTTGGAAAAATAAGTGGTGATGTTTGTCCACGAAAGTTTCAGAATTTCCGGATAGTTGCTGAAGTATTCAACATCATCAAAGTTTAAAATACCATTGTGCAACGAATTGGAATAGGCAACGGTAACAATTAACAGGATGATTGGCAGGAGTACCTTTTCATTGATTCCTCTGCTGATTTCTATTGGTTTCTTTACAGATTTTCCTTGCTGTGGCTTTTCCCTTTTCATTGTCAGATGCGGTTCAACATCCAAATATATATGATAGCTTCCAATCTGCTGATCTCCTTTTCAATTTCTATAAAATTACTATAACTTTGGACCATGTTAAAGAAACTATTCAGCGGCCTTTTACTCCTGGTTATTTCAGACCTGACTGCCTGCAGAATTGATGGTGAAGTGTGTGTTGCCAAAGTGTACGTGCAGAATTCTTCTTCTGATAATTTAAAGGTGGAGGTTGTTTATAATTCCACGGAAAATAATTTCTGTAGCAGCTGTACACTTTCTGCCGGCGAACATTTACTGATCGGCAGCAAGGGTGATATTGGTGGTTCTCCTTTTCCTCAGCAATTTATCAACTCTATAAAAATTTACCGTAACGATAGTCTTAAGATTTCTTCCGACGCACCATTTGATAATATGCATCAGACATTTGAAAAGGGTGAAAAGAAGTATGATAAGAATTTTACGTTTACTATTATTAGTACTGATATCAACTGAATTAATTCCATTTAACTTACTACTTATATGAAAGAAACTATTGAAGAACTGTTTGAACGTGACGTTTTAAAAGTTATTGATGAATTGAAACTTTATGCTGATGAAGAAAGCATCTGGAAACTCGTTCCGGGAATTAAAAATTCAGGAGGAACATTGTGTTTACATCTTGCCGGAAACCTTCATCATTTCATCGGTGCATTGTTAGGACATACAGGTTATGTTCGTGATCGCGACAATGAATTTTCATCGAGAAATGTAAGCAGGCATGATATGATTGCTTCTCTGGAATCTGTACGATTGGTAATTCATAATACATTCTGTCTGCTTAAAGAAGAAGATTTACAAAAAACATTTCCTGTTGATAAGCATGGTCAAACAGTTACAACTATGTATATGATGTTGCACCTGTTGACGCACTTAAATTATCACTTAGGGCAGTTGAATTATCATAGAAGAATGTTAACTCTTAAATAGAGATCTAATAATCCTGCTCACAATAACTATCTTTGAAAAAAAATACCAGATGAAATTCAGATACCTCATTTTCTCTTTATTCCTTTTTGCCATCTCTGCAAAAGCACAGGACAATAAAACCACGCAAAACATTTATCAGTTTAAAATACAGTCGCTGGATGGTGAAACGATTGACTTCTCTAAATTCAAAGGCAAGAAAATTATTGTAGTGAATACTGCTTCTATGTGTGGTTACACTCCACAGTACAAAGAACTGGAAGCTTTGTATGAAAAATATCATGACAAACTGGTTATCGTAGGATTTCCTTCTGACAATTTCGGTGGGCAGGAATATGGAACGGATAGAGAAGTTAAAGATTTTTGTCAGAAGAATTATGGTGTTACATTTCCACTTACCACACGCGTTGATGTAACAGGAGAAAAAATGACTCCGGTTTATCAGTATCTCACCAGTAAATCTCAGAACGGTGTTTTGGATGCAACAGTTAAATGGAACTTCAATAAATTTTTAATTGATGAAAATGGAAATGTGGTTGCGTATTATCCAAGCAAAGTAAAACCGGATGATGCATTGATCATTAATTGGGTGGAGAAAAAGTAATTATAAATTAAAGATTATTGAATTGATCCTGACAGCAAACGGAATTTGAAAATAGAGTTTTATCTGCGATAGGTTTTCAACATCACGTTCAGATTAAATAAAAACGTGTAGTACTTTTTTGCTAATCGCTGCACTGTAAATTCCGGAATAAAATAAACCCGCGAACCAGGTCTTTTAAAATTGTACTCAATTCCTAATGTTGGACGAAAATATTTTTCATTATAGGAGGAAGAATAACTGACTTCACGCTGATCCGTTGATTCATCCAGAAAGGTTTTTTTAAGCACCGATCTTTCCATTAACTTTATATTGTATCCGAGCTTAACGGCAATTTTTTTGAAAGTATAACCTGCTGCAAGTACACCTTCAATCGTCCT
>JBDTVD010000135.1:0-9099 GCA_040007375.1 Bacteroidota bacterium
ACAAATTGTAAAAAATAAATTATCAATGAGGTAACCCAGAAGAAAATAGAAGAACGGAATAGACAGAAATCCAAAACCCTTTATGAGAGTATAATAACTTAAAACAAAACTGATTGTTGCACTGAATACCATAAGGAAAGTGCCTATTGTAAACAGTCGCAGTAAAATAGTTGGTTTACGGTAAGCATATATAATACTTCCGAAAGCAATAATAATGAGCAATATCCTCACCCAGAAAAACATCTGCATTCTTAGGTTATTACAATCGCCTGTTAAAAACAACATAACATCAGCAATTATATATATAACAAGAAAGCCGACAACATAACGGAAAAACCGATACAATGAAGGAAGAAAATCTTTCAGGTTTAAGAAGTGTGATGCAAACAAAAAATAAAAAAGATGAGAGAGGATCTGAAGCATTACAGAGAATAAAATTGTTAAATCTCTTCCATCATGTGACGGATCGCTTTTATTCACTAACCGGATAGCAACTAATGCAACAATAGAAAATATATTCAGACTGTAATAAAGATAAGAACGATCAAAAAGATGAAAGAAACTGATGAGGAGATAGATGGCCAGCATACCTGTCATACCAGCAAACAGAATCATGAAATAATAAAATGAATCTACATCACGTAAAAGATATTTATCAGGATTCTGTTCAACATTATTATAAAAATCGTATAGCCAGGGATAGAACAGCGGACTTACCAGAGCAGAATTGAAATAATGTTTAACAAGCAGATCAATCGTATCATGCGAAGCAACGTCAACAATCTGGTAATTCTTATTCTTTCCTGTTGCCAGAACAGAGTAAGAATCATCCTTTGACAATTTATAAACTTCAAAAGATGCATAAGAGCCTGCATTGTAAAATATCCGCTGGTTTTGAAGAGAAGAATTAACCAGCCTGAACTGCAGCCAGAAAAAACATTGCTGATCATTTGTATTCACCTTCTCAATTTCCGAAAGCATTGGCATAAATAAACTGTCATTATTCCTGGTGAAAAATTCTGCAGAATGATGGTTGCAATCCTTAAAAATATAAACAGATTTATAAAGAGAAGCTGAACCAAATCCTCTGCTTACATCAAAGCATGTTGCTTCCCTTGCCTGAGCCAAACAGCAGGCAAAGAATAAAAAAAAGAAGGATATATATTTCGGGATCAATTCAACCGTAAATTTAGCAAACAATACTTTCTGATAAAAGGAACTGTAATCATAACTTTTGTTATACCAGTATACAGTTTTTTATTTATTATCAAATGCAAAATGAATAATCAGGAAGTGAATTATCTTGCAATTATTTTTCCGTTATCTGATGGGTCAATATCAGGAACCATAATATGTTTTACTTCCATATAATTATACAACATATTATCAGGCAAACTAAAAGTCACCTTCCCATTGGCATTGTGCCATATATCAGCACTCTTGTAAAAAGATTTGATCAATCCCTTTTCACCATATAAATTAATATATAAAGGAACAGGTTTATTTCCTTTTAATATCATTGTTACTTCGAGATTATTTCCTTTTGGTTTTACAGATTCAATTCCGGTGTCTGCTTCTCCATCATCATAGAACCATGCTTTCCAGTACCAGTTGAGATTCGTTCCTGCAGCTGCATTAAAACAGTAAAAATAATCCCAGGGAGTTGGATGTTTCCCTTTCCATACTTCAACAAAATGCTGAATACACTTATTGAATTTATCAGGAGTTATCATTTCTCGCAGAAAACGTAATGCGAATCCGGGTTTTGCATAAGCATTGTTTGAATAACTGCGATGCCACTCAGTGGAAGGATATATAACCGGTACATCCCATTCATTCCCGCTGGCCCGAAGCATTCGTGGCATTCCATAATCATCTACAATTGTAGTATCCAACTTCGGAGAAACAATCCACTCTGATAAAGTTGCCCATCCTTCATCCATCCATGCATATCGCGTTTGATTACATCCTGTATAAAAAGGAAACAAGGTATGATACACTTCATGCACTACCAGTTCTATTGTTTCAATTCTGTTGTCGAGTGGATTGTCATTTATTATCATCGGGAATTCCATCTGATCCAGTCCGTCCACAATTGTTAACTGCGGGTATGGATAATCAATTCCGGGCATAAAGGACGACATCAACTGAATGCACTGTTTTGCAAAAGAACTTACTTCACGATAGTCCTTGTGTTCCGGATTGAAAGCTGCACTGACAAATATATTTCTAGTTTTATCTTTTGTTGTTACAGAACCACCGTTCCATATATAATGATCACTTACTGCAAAAGCAACATCAGGAACATCAGTTGCATTAAACCGAAAAGTATTCCATGCATTTGATGCTGTTACTTTTTTAGCACGGATATCATCTTCACTTATAATATCCATTAAATTACTTTTCTGTGCAAATAACCACTTCTTATATATATTCAACTGCAGCACCTGCTCCGGATTTACCAATTCACCTGTTGACCACACCATAAAATTTTCCGGAACAGTAACAGCAAGTTTAAAATTCCCAAAGTCAGCATAAGGTTCCAGTGTTCCCAGGTATTCACTCTCATCCCATCCTTCTATATCATCATAAACAGCAATACGTGGATAACAATAAGCAATAAAAAATGAGCTCTCATCAATTGCACCTGTACGCATGTGTGAACCTTTGTTTAATATATAATGCCAGTCAACAGAAATATCAACTTTACTATTTGGCAAAACAGTTGTAAAAACATTCAGTAATGTACCAAAGTGTTCAATCAATGCTTCATTGGCAAGGTTGAGCGAATCTTTTCCAACGAACATTTTATCAATAGAAAGTCCATTTGTTTCATCCTGTGGATTTAATGCATAATCACGCAACACTCCTTTTTTATAAAAGTCAGGATAAATCCGGAAGACAATTTTTCTAAGCGTGTCGTTGCTGTTGTTATAATAGGTAATTATTTCATGGCCATTTATCAACCTGTCAGAAGGATTAAAATGAATATCAAGATCGTAGTCTGCTTTATTCTGCCAGTAATTATTGCCCGGCAAACCTGTTTCGGTGCGGGTTCCTGCTTTAAGAGCCTTACGAAATGATACAGGATGATACAATTGCTGGGCAGAAACAGACGAGGGCAGGAAGAACATTAGCAGCAGTAGAAAATATAAAGGCAGTGAATAATTTGCCCTGGAACAACGATTGTTTTTTGTTGATAAAAGGAAGATGTTCATAGAAATCCGGTTAATGCGTTACTACTCTGGCAATGATGAAACAATAATAATTAATTTTACAGGTATTATGGCTGGATAGTGTGTTGATAATAAACATTGCCTGCACTATAATTCTGTTTTATGAATTTTGACTATTGAGAAATAAATAAACCAAATGAAAAAAATTTACATCGTATTAGTATTGCTATTTATTAAATGCAGTATAGCCAGTGCCCAGGTAATTACATGGGCAGAAGAAATAGCGCCTATTATGTATAATCATTGTACTACCTGTCATCATTCGGGTGCAATCGGTGGTACTTCTTTTATTGATTATGCTGACGTGTTTAGCGAAGGACTGTCAATACAGGATAAGGTGAACACTGGTGAAATGCCACCATGGCCTCCCGATCCGGAATACAGACATCTTGCACATGAGCGGTTACTTTCAACCTGGGAGAAAACTGCTATCAACGACTGGGTGAATAATGGAATGCCACAGGGAAATATGGCAAATGCTCCGGCACCACCTGTTTATTCAGGCACTGCATTAATTACCAATCCTGATTATATATATCAGATACCAAATTATACAGTAAATACGGCAACTGATCTGTACCGTAATTTTGTTGTCCCCACTAATCTTCTAAGTCAGCAGTACATTACTGAATTTGAAGTTATACCTGGAAACCGTGGAGTTGTGCATCATGTAATTGTTTGGGAAGATACATCATCAACACCAGCAACACTTGATGCAGCAGATCCTGGTACGGGTTATACCAACTTTGGAGGTAGCGGATCAAGCACATCCAACATGATCGGACTTTGGGTGCCTGGAATGGGTTCGTTTAAATGGCCGACAGGAATGGGACAGCTATTACCGGCAGGAACAAATATTGTTATTCAGGTGCATTATCCGGGTGGTACAACCAATGAAACCGACAGCACGCAAATACGGGTAAAGACGAGCAGTACTGCATTGCGTAATGTTTATACAATTCCTATTTTAAATCATGATAATACAATTGTTGATGGACCGCTTTTTATTCCGGCAAATACTACAAAGACTTTTCATGAGCAGTTTACGGTGCCGGTTTTTCTGAACCTGTCTTTAATTTCAGTTGGTCCACATATGCATTTGCTTGGACAAACAGCATTAAGTTATGGAGTTACTCTTGTAAATGATACCATACCATTTATTAAAATTGATCATTGGGATTTTCACTGGCAGGGATTATATCCTTTTAAACAGGTGCTGAAGATTCCGGGAGGAACAACTTTATATGGTGAAGCATCTTATGATAACACCGTAAACAATCCTGAAAATCCGAATAATCCTCCGCAGGATGTAAGTCTGGGTGAATCCACGACAGATGAAATGCTGTTGTTTTATTTCTCCTTTACTAATTATGCAAATGGTGATGAAAATATTATAATAGACAGCACAACTGTTTCATCAATTTATGATCCTGCATATGAGAGCATCATTACCACACCGCAGTTATATGATCCATCACCCAATCCTGCACAACAACATGTAAATTTATCTTTCTACCTGCCACATGGAAATACGGTAACGTTTAAAGTATATGATGTGAAAGGTGCATTGGTGAAACAAGTGATGCATCGTTTTGAAAACGGATTGAATCTTCACACACTCGATGTAGCAGGATTGCAGAGTGGTGAATATTTAATTGAGATGCAATCAGGAGAAGTGAAGAGAACGAAGAAGTTGCTGAAAGAATAAAATTGTAATCAATATAAAATAAAAAAAGGCTTTCAATTACGAAGGCCTTTTTTTATGAATATATATTTTTTTATCAGGAACGTGATTCTGATTTTATCCAGGATGGAAATCTCCATTTAATTATTGCAAAAGATCCGAATAAAAGAAGGTTATAAAAAAGGTCACCCATTACTGTTCCTCTGAAAAAAGGAATTGCCTGAACAAATGACGTTGTTAAAGAACCTGCACCAAATCCGTAGTAACCTGTTGCCCACTGACCGAAGTTGGTAATGATGAAAAACAATATAGAACCTACTAAAGAAGCAACCATAATTGTCTGACGTTGTTCCCTTCCTCTTAATAAGAAACCTAAGAAGGTAATTACAGCAAAGCTCCCATAAACCCAAACAATTGTTGGATGGAATCCTGTTCCGTTGATGAGCTGAAGCATAATATCACTCAGCAGCATGGTACTTAAAGGAAGCAGGAAAGCCATGCGTTTGTCAGCTATATAACATCCTCCGAAAAGGGCAATAGCACCAATAGGGCTGAAGTTGAGCGGATGAGGAAGCAGACGTGTAAGGGCAGCTATAACTACAAGAAGTGCTACAACTCTTGTTTTTTTGTCGGAAAATAATTTTTGCATGGGATGTGATTTATGAAGCAAAGATAGCACGATCAATTCTTCACAACAAACCGGAGGAGAAAGTTATTATGCACACCGTTCAGTTGCAGGAAATACAATCCGCGATTGAGCTGACGAGTGTTGAGGACAGGAATATTCCCTTCTTTAAATTGCTTCTTTTCAACATCTAAAACATCACCGGAAGAACTAAGAAGTTTTACAGTGTAATCATCGGCAGGAACATTTTTTAACTGTAACTGTATTCCGTCTGATGCCGGATTAGGATAAACAACGGGAGTACTTTCTTTTACATCAACACTTGCCACTGAGGATGCATTGGTAACAGAAAAATTATCGAAATCAACAAAGAAGTCTCCACTTCCTCTTCTCACTTTAATCATCAGGCTTCCGGTATTACCAGCCAATGCACCAATGTTACTCGATATATGTTGAAATGCAGTATCCGGAATGTAATTGGTGGAATCGATGCTAAATAATGGAAATGACAAGGGACCACTCATAGCGTAAAAATCAATTGCATCTCCATCCTGAAAAGAATAACTGCAGCATGGATAAAGGGAAGCTTCCATCACACGGAAATCGAAAGAAAGCACAGATGATATAGTGATCGGACCGATAATCGGAGAGATTACAGAATCAGCAGATGCACCAAGAGGAGACATGTTTTTTGTTAATCCCTGACTGCCATTTCCATGAGTTGGATACACCTGGAATCCGGGAACAGTACACGTCCAGCCGGAAGGATTGGTGAAAGGTGTCATAGAATTGAAATTCTCGATGAAGGGATATACCTGGCTGTAGGTGGTGTTACAGATTATGGCAAGAAGGAATGTGTAAGCTATTTTTTTCATGATAAATTCTTATCTGGTAAAGATAATTTGATAATTTGACGATTTGAAAATTTGAAGATTTGTGCGGACGCTGCGATTACATATATATAATTAGCAACTGCATCATTACAAAATGCTGATTATCATAAATAAGTTGTTTAAGATAATCAGCATTTTTAATTCTTAATTTTTAATTCTTAATTTTTAATTCCCTCCTAATGGTGTTCTACTTCATTCTTCTTATACTCATCACTTAGTTTCTTCTGTACATCATTTGGAACGGGAGCATAATCTGAAAAACGAACCTGTACTCTACCTCTTCCCTGCGTTATACTTCTTAACGACTGATTGTATTTATCCAGTTCCGCCAATGGTGTTTTTGCTTTGATCACCTGGTAGCCACCTTTATTTTCCATTCCCATAATCATGCTTCTGCGTGTTTGCAATTCACTCATCACATCACCCATCATAGCTTCCGGCAATTCTGTTTCCACTTCATAAATAGGTTCCAGCAATTGTGGTTCGGCCTGCATGAATGCTTCTTTAAAAGCCATCATTCCTGCAATCTTAAATGATAAATCATTGCTGTCAACAGGATGCATTTTTCCATCATACACACTGACTCTTACATCACGCACAAAAGAACCGGTAAGCGGACCTTCATTCAATTTCTCCATCACACCTTTCATAATTGAAGGAATAAAACGGGTATCAATCACACCACCTGTTATACAATTATTGAAAACCAGTTTTCCTCCCCAGGGAAGATCCATCACTTCTGTATCACGCACAGGATAATCTTTTAAAGGAGGCATCCCTTCATAGTAAGGTTCTATCTTCATAAACACTTCTCCAAACTGCCCTGCTCCACCTGATTGTTTTTTATGACGGTATGAAGCCATTGCAGCACGTTGTATAGTTTCACGATAAGGAATGCGTGGACGTACGAAATCAATATCGAGTTTATATATATGATTGATCCGCCATTTACAAACCGACAGATGCAATTCACCCTGTCCATGAATTAACAACTGTTTTAATTCTTTATCATATTCAATAATAATTGTTGGATCTTCGGCATGAATCTCCTGAAGCACCTCACCTATTTTCTCATCATCATTTTTATTTCTTGTAACTACAGCAGTGCGGACTTTACTATCGGGAAAATGAATTGGGTCTACATTTCCTGTTGCACCTTTTCCATTTAAAGTATGATTGGTTGTTGTATTTTTCAATTTCAAAGTAGAACCAATATCACCTGCTTTCAGTTTATCAATAGAGTTGCGGTTTTTTCCATCCATGATAAACAACTGACCGATACGTTCAACAGTATTTGTTTTTTCATTGGTGAATTCCATTCCTATATTTACTTCACCCGACATCACTTTAAAAAATGAAAGCTTACCAAGATGTGGTTCTATTAATGTTTTAAAAACAAAAAGCCTTGCAGGACCTTTCGGATCACATTTTATTTCTGTTCCATCTTCCATCACTTCTGACGGTGCGTCAACTGCTGATGGAGCAACATTATCTATATAACCCATCAATCGTCCGCTGCCCATATCTTTTTTTGCGGAGAGACAGAAAACAGGAAAGACCTGATGTTTCATCATTCCGATTTTCAAACCTTCTCTCAACTCATCCTCATCAAGATTTCCTTTTTCAAAATAAAGCTCCATTAACTTCTCATCATTTTCCGCAGCTTTTTCCACGAGCTCATTATGCATTTGCTTTGCACGTTCCAATTCACTGTCAGGTATAGAAAGTTTCTGAGGTTTGCCACCTGTTGCAGGAAACTTATACATCGTCATTTTTAAGAGATCAATAATGCTATCGAAACCATTACCGGAATTAACAGGATACTGCATTACAGTTACAGCATTACCAAAAAACTTTTTTGCCTGTTCCAGTGTATCATTAAAGTTAGCTAATTCATGATCCAGCTGATTGATTGCAAGTATAGTTGGTTTATTATATATATCAACATAATTCCAGAGTAACTCTGTTCCTACTTCAACACCATGTTGCGCATTCAATAAAATAACAGCAGTATCACAAACTCTGATGGAAGAAATTACTTCGCCGATAAAATCATCAAGGCCGGGAGTATCAATAATATTAATTTTATAATCACGCCACTCCGTATGTAAAGCGGTGGCATACACCGAACTTAATCTTTCATGTTCCACTTCATGATAATCTGATACGGTGTTATTATCTTCCACAGTACCACGCCGGTTTATTAATCCGGCCTCAAACATCATAGTTTCGGCAAGAGTAGTCTTGCCGCTTTTCGCGGAGCCAATCAGCGCCACGTTTTTAATGTGTTTCTCATCGTAAGTCTGCATATAAGCGAGGTTTTATGTTTGAAATAAAATTAAGAACTGAGCCGGGGGAAAAACCGGTTTTTCAATACATTAAAATTAAGAAAAAAAACCTGAAACCAAGCAAAGTTTATAAAATCCGGATTCCTTTGTTATCATTCCGTTCGGTATTTTGAAGAGTTTCCATGAAGTTCTGCAATCCGGTCTAAAACACCTTAAAACAGGATGGTGTAGTACATGCAACTACAGAAATTATTTTTTACAGTATCATAATAATACTCATTCACGATTTACGTAAGGTTTGCCGGTTTATTCTCAACTAAATGAAACGATTGAGTTTACTTGCCGTTACAAAATAATTAAATCATTCATAAAT
>JBDTVD010000136.1:0-9068 GCA_040007375.1 Bacteroidota bacterium
CAGTCTTGATACTTAACTCAAGCGATAGTGTTGCTGTTGCATAAATTACCATTCAAAGCAATTTATAATTTTTGAATTTATAATTAAAAGTGATTATCTCCCGAATTGAAAAGCCCAATTTTTAATTTTTAATTATTCTCCTTCGCAATCTTTCTATCAATAAAATAAAACAAAACCAGACTGATTCCACCGCAAAGAAATATCATGGAGAAATAACCAACTTCCTCTGGCAACCATTCATTTTCATGAATAATACTTCCTAATAATATCCCCAATGCAATTCCAACAGAAAGCATTCCCAGTTTCAGTGTTACGGTTGACCTTCCTTTGGTTTCTCCTTTCTTGCCGGTGTTAAACAAAGATGCATCAGCACCTTTTTCAATAAGAGCTAAGCGTTCTTTATGCCTTGTTGTAAAAAACACATATAATATGGCAAACGTAGAGGCAAACATCGCTATCGGAATAATGGCTTCATTCATAATTTTATTGTTTAATTTTTAACTGTTATATTTGGTTTCAATAGCTATGACACCGGTTTGTATTGTGATGTTACAGAATTTTTAATTTTTTTTGAAATTCCTGTAACACCATACATTTAAAGTGTGTCATAGTTCAAAGATGAAATACCTTGACGATGAAGTTTACTTAGAAAAGATACGTGCCGGTAATGTTCAGGCGTATTCTTTCCTGGTGAATAAACATAAGTCACTGGCATTTACACTTGCACTGCGAATGGTAAGGAACCGTGAAGATGCAGAAGAGATTGCGCAGGATGCTTTTTTGAAAGCATATCATGCATTGCCGGAGTTCAAGGGAGATTCGAAATTTTCAACATGGCTGTTCCGCATTGTATATAATAATTCTATAAATAAACTCCGCAAAAATGTAAAGGCAACTGTTGCAATTGATGAGCAGGCGGAATATGATTTGAATTTTGCAGAGATGGAGGAGGAATTAAAAATTCTGCATGCAAAGGAAAGAAGGTTATATGTTAAAGAAGCAATTGACACACTGGATGAAGAGGAAGGTGTAATTATTACCTTGTTTTATATTGAAGAACTTCCATCTGCAACCATTAGTGAAATTACCGGACTTACGGATGCGAACATCAGAGTGAAGCTGCATCGCGCCCGAAAAAAATTACAACTCATTCTTCAAAATAAACTGAAGGGAGAATTAAAAGAATTATTGTGATATTTGAAAATTGGCTGATGATGAAAAATAAAATGCACAACGATGAGGAAGCTATAAAAAAGCTTTTAAAGGAATCCGGACTGGAATCTCCTTCTTCAGATTTCACACGTAACCTGATGAGTGCTTTGGCTCCGGAAAGGAAACCGGTATTTACAGGTCAGCCCATATTCAGCAGAAACCAGGTTATCTTTTTCATTTCCCTGTTTAGTATTATTCTTTTATATGCTGCTGTTTCAGGAAGTACGTTTTCAATTGGCAGAGTACCTGATTTTACAATTGCTGAGGATCTGATTTCTAAAATAAGTACTACATTTTCTTCTCCATTACTTTTAATTGTGATGATATCAGGCTGGGTGCTTTATATATTAGACAGTTTTATGAAGAGAACACTTAGTAGCTAGTATTGATTCGCTGGTATCTGGTAGGAGGATTCAAATTTTCATTATTAATTCTGCAGTTACTATTTGTTTTTTTCCTGAAAAGCATAATTTATAATTGTTTAAGAAGGAGGCTCACTGAATTGAGAAAACTAATTCTGAATTAATTGTAAAACCAATTCTTAATTCTTCATTTTTAATCCTTCATTATTAACCAATGTTTATCTTTGTTCACCAATGCATCTGCAAAATGAAAAATAAACGACTACTCAAAACAGGTATTATCTTCTTTTTAATGATAACAGTTAAAGTGCAGTCTTTTGCAGGAGGAGTTTTCCCTGGTGATCTTCTGATAACAGAATTTATGGCCGATCCTGTTGCTGTTACCGATGCTAATGGTGAATGGATTGAAATATATAATACTTCAAATATTTCAATTGATATAGCGGGATTTTATTTGTCAGACGGTGGTGCAGATACTATTCAGATTGTTTCCGCTGTTCCTTTAATGATTCCTCCGGGTGGCTATTTTGTTTTGGGACAGAATTCAGATATTACCATTAATGGTGGCGTTAGTGTGAATTATGTTTTCGGAGGATTTACGGTAAACAATGCAACCAGTTCTATCATCCTCACTGATTCATTATTTAATGTAATTGACGAAATGAGTTATTCTGCAACTGTTCCGGGAAAAAGTACCAGTCTTGATCCGTTTTTTTATGATGCAATTTCTAATGACAATCCGTTAAACTGGTGTTCTGCTACTGTAGTATATGGAGCAGGTGATTTCGGAACTCCGGGTGCTGTTAATCCATCCTGTGGAGTATCGTCAGTTACAGAAGTTGGTTCTGAATATCCATTCGCTATATATAATACCCTTTCGAAAAGCATAAATGTTAAGTCTGATGGTAAATACGCACTGAGTATTACAGATGCTTCCGGAAAATGTGTCGCTTCTTTTACAAATGAAAATAAGGGTAACTCTACATTTGATCTTTCGATTCTTGAAGAAGGATGTTATATATACCAGGTAATCACCGGAAAGAATTTTATTGCCGGGAAGTTTATAAAATAACCAGTATTACATTCATAAGAAAACTAAAAAGACAAGTTATCTTTTTATCACATTGATCTGATCCCAGGTGATGTGTTCATCATTAAAAACCTGCTCTTCCATTTTTTTCTTTTTAGAATATTTTTTTGCTTCCGGAATTGCATTTGCCTTTTCCGTAATGAGTTTGTTCACGGTAAAAATTCCGTCAATAACAATATGAGAGTGTTCGTTTTTACTGAATAAATGACGCTTGGTAAGATTTAAATCTGCTCCTGCCTGAATATGTTTTGGATACCACTTACTGTTAATTTTCTGGTATTCCAGCTTTTTTCTGATAATGGGTTTTTCAATATGTATTCCCATAACAAATAAAATGGGTTGAATTAATGCAGGCAATCTGAAGTCTCCTATGTAATCAATATTTACAATTGCATTTGATTCCAGGTCTATATATATTTTCCCGGCAAGGTCTACGTGGTCCATTCTGCGGCGCGATTCAAAATCAATTACCATCAACTCCTTGTTTTCATAAGTGGAGGATGCAGCAAAGGAATAATTAAAATGACGGAATTCATTGCTGTCCAGAAACTCTTCCTTGTCACGAACAATATCCAGACTCAATATTTCATCAGGCCCGCCGAATATTTCCTTAATATTAATCGCAGCATTATCTGAAGTATCTGTCATAGCAACTTCCCCATCCTCTTGCTTTTTCTTTTTCTTTCTTTTCTTTTTGTCCTCATTATTCATAAAAGCAATCTTCTTATCATCTGCCTTATTAAATAATAAAAGCTGATGTGAGTCTTTTGCTGCAGTATCTGTGTAGTTTGGATAATAAGAATTAAATACAGCTTCCGTAAATTTTATAATGTTATCATTCTCCGTCATTTTCTCCCTGTAATACGCTTCTGATTGAAATGGATTGTCCGGATAATTCTGTTTGATTGAATTCATCGCAAGGTTTATATAATAGGTAGGAGGCATAGGAAGTATCATTACTTCTTTCAACTGAAAACTGTTGGGCTGCAGTTTAATGTTAAATGGTGCCGGCACTGCTAACATAGAATACGTTTGCGGAGCATAACCAATCGAACTGATTACGATACTGTCATCCGTAATTTCAACCGGAATATTAAAATCAAAATTCCCGTTTTCATTGCTTACTGTCGATAACAGATTTTTTCTCAGAGATACAGCAACATATGGAAGTGGTTCTCCGGTAACGGCATCTGTTATATTTCCCGTAAAGATATGTGTCTGGCAAAATCCCGGAATCCAATTCCCGAAGCAGAATATTAAAAGAACCATTAATGATTTAAAATTATTCCTGATATAGTAGTGCATAGTTGTTTTCTAGTGGCGTCTAAAATAGTAAAGTTGAACATAAGCCGCTTTTTAGAATATCGAACAAGGAATGTCGAATAATGAAGTGCTGAGTGCTGGATGCTGAGTGAAAAAGATTTTTACTGATTCTGAACTCACAAATTCTTCTTATCCTCAATTCTGCATTTTTTTACTTCGAACTAATCACTCTGAACTTCTACGGACTCACAGCTCAAGGCTCACAACTTTACTTCGAACTCCGAACTATTTTATCCTTAGTAGCTTTTTTCAATCGAAGAAGGAATCACTCCGAACTTTGAACCATCTGCCGATACCAATTACCGTTTACCGACAAGGAGGTACGAAACGCCGTTTTGCAATTGTGTAACGGAGACTGCTGGTTTACTTTTGCATCATCAATTCAGAATAAAATGGAAGAAATAAAAAACCAGGATTCTCCCGAGCAACATGAAATGTTGAAGCAGTGGGAAGAAGAACATCGCAGAGGACGCATATTTGCAGGATTATTTATTGCAGGTGCAGGGGTACTTTTTATGGCCAGGGAAATGGGAGTGCAAATACCCGAATATGTTTTTACATGGCAGATGTTGCTGATTGTATTGGGTGTATTAAGCGGATTAAAACATTCATTCCGTCATATGGGATGGCTGGTAATGGTAGCAATAGGAACTGCTTTTCTTGCAAGAGATTATATGCCTGAATATGATTTCTCACATTATATATGGCCTGCTGTAATAATTTTTGCAGGACTGGTGATCATGTTTAAGCCACGCAGGAAATTTGGTCCGCGTCAGCGCAGATGGCGTCATCATATGCAACATCATCATCAATGGCAGGAGCAACCTTCTTCTTCGGTGACAGATGAATATATAGATGCATCTGCAGTTTTCGGAAGTGTAAAAAAAAACGTGATTTCTAAAAATTTTCGTGGAGGTGAAATAAATTGTGTGTTCGGTGGTGCTGAAGTAAATTTTATGCAGGCCGATTTTCAACAGAATATTGAACTGGAAGTGAATGCAGTATTTGGTGGTGCACGATTAATTATTCCTCCTCACTGGGAAATAAAATCAGAAATGACTGCAGTATTAGGTGGTGTGGAAGATAAACGTCCGTACCATAATAATACAACACCACAAGGTAAAGTATTAGTTTTAAAAGGAAGTGCTGTATTCGGCGGAATTGAAATCAAAAGTTATTGAAGGGAGACAGAAGACGCTAGACAGAAGATGTAAGACATAAGTAGCAAGACATAAGTATCAAGACACAGGCAATTGGCAATGAGCAATGAGCAATGAGCAATAGGCAATGAGCAATGAGCAATTAGCAATGAGCAATGAGCAATGAGCAATGAGCAATAGGCAATGAGCAATGAGCAATAGGCAATTAGCAATGAGCAATAGGCAATTAGCAATAGGCAATTAGCAATGAACAGTATGCAATGGTCATTCGTCAATCATCATCAAAGAAAACAAATCAATTAAACTTTAAATCACTTTATATATGAACTGGTATATCGCAAAACTCGTATTCAACATTAATATCAGCAATGGAAAAGATACAGCTCAGTTTGACGAACAACTCAGATTGATTGAAGCTGCATCTCCTGCTGATGCATTTTTCCGCGCCCGCACAATTGGTCGTAAGGAAGAAGATGAATTTGTAAATAATAATAATGACACTATTAACTGGACATTTATTGATGTAGCAGATATTAAAGCTGTACCGGAGTTTAGTCATGGCACACCGGTATATTCATTTACACATATTGACCAGGATGCAGTGGATTATATTAGTTTTATCCGTCGTAAAGCTATGTATCTTCAAACAAGGGATATGGCATTTGCCTAACAACATCAGCATAAGTGCTTAAAATAAAAACGGCTTTCTTTCGCTTTCTGTTTCACTACCTCTGCTGGTGGCTGGTATGGATACTGTTATGCACTGTAGTACTGCATCGTTTAAATATTGAATGGACATTAGCATTTGCAGATGCAGTAGTTACTAATACATTGCTGGCACTTGCCGGATTCGGTATATTTAATACCAATAAAGTATACGCACCACGACGGGGAAATTATATATACAGCGCAGGAATTATTCTTGTGCTTTCTCTTGTTGTAATGATTTTATCAAAATCTATTTTGGGTTGCAGCGGATTAATATCGAATGCTGATTACCAGGCTGTGCTGGAAGCATCAATGCCATTCCGGTTTGTGTTTTCATTACTGATGATATCCTGTATATCGTTGCTGAGTGGCATCCGTCATTTTTCAAAACAGCAGGAAGAAAATCTGATTCGTAAGGAAGAAGCAGAACGATTGTTGCGTGAAGCAGAATTATCAAAATTAAGACAACAATTGCAGCCACACTTTTTATTTAACAGCCTGAATTCAATAAGTGCACTTGCAGGAACCCAACCTGGTGAAGCAAGAAAGATGATACAACAGTTGTCGGATTTTCTGAGAGGAACTTTAAAGAAAGATGAACAACAACTGGTAACGCTGGAAGAAGAAATGAATCATCTGCAATTATACCTGGAGATTGAAAAAGTTCGTTTCGGACACAGGCTGTTAACGGAGATTAATTTAGTTGAGCATTGTAAAAAAATGATGCTGCCATCTTTATTGCTTCAGCCTGTTGTTGAAAACGCTATTAAATTTGGTTTATATGATACCATAGGAGAAGTAACAGTAAGCATTGAAGCAAAGGAAGAAAATGGAATGCTGTCCATCACCGTTAAAAATCCATTTGATCCGCAAACATCAGGTAAAAATCCCGGCACCGGATTCGGTTTAAGTTCTGTTCAGAAGAGACTGTATCTTTTATATGCAAGAAAAGATCTGCTTGAAACTGTTCCTTCCGGAAATATATATATAACTACTATACGAATTCCACAGATAAAATGATTAAGGCACTTTTAATAGATGATGAGCCACTGGCAAGAAGCATCATACGTGAATATTTACAATCGTTTACCAATATAACAGTTGTTCAGGAATGCAGTGATGGTTTTGAAGGAGTGAAAGCCGTTAATGTGCACCAGCCTGATCTTATTTTCCTCGATGTGCAGATGCCAAAGATCAACGGATTTGAAATGCTGGAGTTGCTGGATCAGAAACCATCAGTAATTTTTACAACTGCATTTGATGAATATGCATTGAAAGCTTTTGAAGCACACGCTGTAGATTATCTGCTGAAGCCTTTCAGTCAGGAAAGATTTGATATAGCAATTAAAAAATGGCTGGAGAAAGGATCAACACCTGCAACAACTGACTTATTATCTTCAGTTCCATTAAAACAGCCGGAAGAACAAAACAGAGTAGTAGTGAAATCAGGCAGTGCAATACGAATCATTCCTGCAACAGAAATCATATATATTGAGTCGTACGATGATTATGTAAAAATATTTACAGCTGATGATGTATATCTTAAAAAGAAAACTATGAATTATTTTGAGGAAACACTCAGTACATCCTCGTTTCTCAGAGTACACCGTTCTATCATTCTTCGCCTGGATACTATATTACGTATTGAGCCTTATGAAAAAACTTCACACATCGCCATTCTTAAAAACGGAAGTAAGGTGCCATTGAGCAGATCCGGTTATTCAAGATTAAAAGAAGTACTCGGCCTTTGATTTTTCCTTTATTTCCTGTTCATGAGAATGATATGGCCATGTGAAATGAAACTCCGCACCGTTATCTTTTGATGAAACAATCCATATTTTCCCATCAATATCATCAATAATTCTTTTTACAATGGATAATCCTATTCCCGTACTTTCAAATTCATCACGTGCTTTTAAGGTCTGGAATATGACAAATACTTTTTCATGAAATTTTTCTTCAATACCAGGACCATTATCTTTTACTATAAAATGCAGATGTTCTTCATAACATTGAACTGAAACATCTACCAGAATTTCTTTTTTATCATTATGCCGTATTGCATTTTCTACAAGATTGAGAACTACCTGTTGCAGTTTTGTGCCTGATGTTAGAATAGAAATATTTTTATTCATACTGATGTTACAAAGAGGCATTACATTCAGCATATCTATACAACCATTAACCAGTTCTCTGATGTCAACAGGTTCTTTTTTCTCTTCTGATCGCGCAGCTTTCGAGTACGTTAATATTCCATCAATCAGTTTTTCCATCCTTGCTACACGTTGCTGAATAATATCCAGTTGTGAATGCAATTCATCATTTACTGTTTCTGCAGTATCCTGTTTAATAATACCTGTTACTGCACCAATTGCACGTAATGGTGCTTTCAAATCATGGCTTACTACATAAGCAAATTTGTCCAGCTCACGATTGGCATTTTCCAGCGTAATGTTTACACGATTTAGCATGTTGTTTTTTGCTGCAAGTTCATCTCTCTGTTCCGTTACTTTCCGCAATACAATGTTTCGTCCACTGTTCAGGTAATTACTGTGTGCTGTAATCAGGAAAAAGGAAAACAATCCGTTAAATAAAAAATCTTCTTCAATGTGTGATTGCATTCCCTGTAAAAAATCAAATGATGTCAATGATGTAAATCTGCTAATCAAAAATATATATATCACCTGAATACCGAATAATATGCTGAATGTTTTTCCGCCTTTCTTTCCCAAAAGCATAAAAGCATAAAGTATAACAACGGAATGATAAATAATACTTGCAGATCGTATTCCTCCTGTACTGTAGGAAACAACATGTAACAATGCAAATGCAGAAAACAACACTATATAATATGCTCTGTTGAGATGCTGAATGTTTTTCAAGCCATAAAAATTAAACAGCATGATTGCCGAAACTACAGGTAGTACCAAATGAAGCAAGTTGATGTTGCTGAACATAAACCACATCTTAATAAAAACTGCCAGGCTTACCAGTGCACCTGTAATGGAGAAAATCCGGAAGAGTGCAAAACGCTGCCTGTTTAATATGTCCTCGCTGTCAATTTTTTTATAAATATCAAGGCGCAGTATTCTTTCTTTAATAGATTGGGTCAACATAAATTTGTTTGGAAAGGTTATTCTACGCCGGTTACTCCTTGGATGTTGCGTCTTTTGCCTCTTAAAATCAGGTGTTATCTAACTGCTGAAGTTCAGC